>URYB01000206.1 GCA_900552085.1 uncultured Lachnobacterium sp. | reverse complement strand
CGACGCTCTTCCGATCTCGGTTGTTTTGACTTATAATTACATCCAAATACCGCTCCGGCAGATACACCAATTGCCCCGTCAAATTCTATTTTATGTTCCATCATGATATCAATCACACCGGCGGTAAACATGCCACGCATTGCTCCGCCTTCCATAACCAAACCTGTCTTCATACCCATACGCCTTCTTTCATTCCTTAACCTGTCTTGCATTTGTCATGTATTCTTTTAATCATATTATAATTCCTTATTCAAATTTTCAAGATACCTTCTACAATTAAATGATGAAAGGCTCAAAAAGTATCACTATTTTCTGTCATTTGGATATATACAAAAAAATTCATTATTATGTCCCCCTCATTCTCTCTTTTTGGATATATACAGTTTTTTTCTTACTTATGTCCTTAGTTTTTTCTTACTTTGGACATATGCCACAAATTTCTGTGATTTAATCCAAAAAATTGCATGCTCTTAGAACATTTTCACCATATATTTTTTCATATGTCCAATCGTTCTGTTTTTAGTGGACATTACACTTTTGTTTTTTGTATATGTCCATTCTTTCTGTTTTGGGTGGATATTGCACTTTTCTTTTTTGTATATGTCCATTCTTTCTGTTTTTTATGGACATTACACTTTCTTTTTTTTCATATGTCCATTCACTTCATTTTCCCAGACATTATGTTTCTGTTTTGGTTAATCTACGGCTCACTACTTGACAATGAAGTACAAAACCCGGCCTGTTTTAAATAATAGCAAGCCCCCGGATGCCAGTCGACACCCGGGGGCTTGCTACGTATCCGACGATACGCTTTTATTTTCGTATAACACTCTCCTCATTTTTAAGTGAAAATGGAATTAATTCATGGGTCGCAGGTTTGTTAAGATCAATCATGCTCAGCAAAATTTCCACGCTGCGCTGGGCAATGCGATCATACTGCTGACAAATAGTGACAATCTTCGGATTATAATAATCCGCTAAAACCGTACCATCAAATCCAATCATTGAAATGTCCTCCGGGACTCGCAGTCCCGCATCAAAGATTGCACGCATAGCACCGATTGCCATAACATCACTCATTGCAAATACTGCTGTAATCGGAAGCTTTTTGGAAAGCAGCTGCTGCATCGCTTTGTATGCACTCTCGTAAGAGAAACGCGCTTTGCCATAATAAGCATCATCAAATGTACAACCATATTTTTTAAAACTGTTGACGCACCCCATTTTACGGTGGAAACTTGGTGAAGAATTCTCCAGATCACCACCGATCACAGCGATGTGCTTGTGTCCGTGCTCAAAAAGATAATCTACCGCCATCTCTGCCGCTGCCACATCATCCGTGGAAACCGATGCCAGATTATCAAATTCCAGCTCATCTCCCCTGTCTGTTACCAATACACACGGAACATTTACCTGCGCAAACTGCTCCTTAAAATACTGCGCATTACTTCCAAGGAATAAGATTCCCATAGGTTTATGTTCCCGGCAGACTCTGATAGCTTCAGTAACTTCGTTTGCTTCCTCATCCAGATAATTGACACGGAGGGTATAATCTGATTTTTCCAATATTGCCTGAACAGCCTCGATGATATTGGAAAAAAGCATATTCGAAGTACCTCTTGCAAGAATCAGAATACTTTTACTCACAGACTGTTTCAGATGCTTTGCATTATTATTCGGAACAAACTGATGTGCATCCACAATCTCCATAATTTTCTTGCGGGCAGTTGGACTTACATCCCTCCGTCCGTTTAAAACTCTTGAAACCGTACTCACAGAATATCCTGATTCTTTTGCTATATCAACAATTGTCATTCTTTTACCTCATGTCCCTTTAAGTTTTATCCTTTGACAGCTCCTGCCAGAACTCCTTCTATTATATACTTTTGACATGCAATATAAAAGATAATAATTGGTAAAATTGCAAGCACGAGAACTGCCATCATTGCTCCCCAGTCAATCTGGCCATGGCTCTGCTTCAAATACTGTACTGCAATTGGAATGGTTCTGTACTTACTGCTTAATACCAGGTATGGCAGAAGGTAATCATTCCAAACCCACATTGCTTCAAGAATTGCAACGGTTACAGTAGTTGGCTTCAAAATTGGAAATACAACTTTGAAAAATGTCTGTAATGGACTGCAGCCATCGATCATAGCAGCTTCCTCAATCTCGAGCGAAATGCCTTTGACAAATCCGGTAAACATAAACACCGCCAATCCTGCTCCAAATCCCAGGTAAACAATAATGATTCCCAGTGGGTTGGATAAGTGAAGGATGTTTGCAAATTTTGATAATGTAAACATAACCATCTGGAATGGTACAATCATAGAAAACAGACATAAAACATAGATTGTTTTTGTTACTTTGGTATGTACTCTTGTAATATACCATGCACACATAGAACAACATAAAATAATCAGTGCTACCGATCCAATGGTAATAAACAGAGAAGTTCCAAAACACTCCCAGAGGTTTGTTTTACGTATACCGTTAGAATAGTTGAGCCATCCACAAAATGCTCTCGTAATTCCAGCTTTAAATTTGTCCCATCCTTCTGTAATAGAGTAACAACTTAAGCTGAATGGATGTGTAAAAATAAATGCTTTCCGTTTAAAAGAATTTAAAAATACAATTAAAATTGGTGCAATCCACAGGAAACTGAGAATGGCAAATATAACTGTAAGGATGCCACCATGTTTTGCGCGACGAACCGTGCTAACTTCTTCATTTTTCTTAGCCATTAGTCCTGTACCTCCTTACTTGTTGTCAGCTTATTCTGTGCAACTGCAATAATTGCAACAAGAATAAAGAAAATAACGGCTTTGGCCTGGCCAACACCCTGCCATCCGGTTGTACCATACATTGTGTTGTAAATGTTCAATGCAAGCAATTCAGACATCTTTCCAGGGTTACCACCTGTCAATGCCAGGTTTTGATCAAACAGTTTGAATCCGTTTGTCAGTGTCAGGAAAGTACAAATCGTGATTGTAGGCATCAGCATCGGAACGGTAACATGACGAAGTAACTGCCATGCGTTTGCACCATCAATCTTGGCTGCCTCAATCAATTCTCCCGGAATATTCTGAATACCGGCAATATAAATGATCATCATATATCCGATCTGCTGCCAGCATACAACAAGGATCAATCCCCAGAATGCATACCACTGTGTAGATACGATGGTCTTTGAAAAATGGGAAAGTACGCTGTTAAAGATCATTAACCAGATGTAACTTAACACAATACCACCGATCAGGTTTGGCATAAAGAATACCGTACGGAACAGATTTGTTCCCTTGATTCCCTTTGTCAAAAGCATTGCAATTGCAAATGAAACCACGTTAATAATTAATACCGATACTACTGTAAATAATGCAGTATACCAAAGTGAATGTATAAAAGTTGTATCCAGTTTTCCATTGACGAAAAGTATTCTCGTATAGTTTTGCAGTCCTCTCCACTTCCAGTCTGTTACGGTCGTAAATTTACAGAAAGATAAAAAGATACCATATACAAACGGAACGATAAATCCAATTGCAAATGCAATCATTGTCGGCAGCAAAAATATAGGGGAATATTTTTTAATTGCTTTTTCCATATTAATTCCTTTCACTTATAGAAAGGGAGTAAGCGGACCGCCACTTACCCCCTTGCTTTCATTACCAATGTTTTAATAATTCTGTCTTAGTTTTCCTCGTGAGCTAATTTCCACTGATTTGCCCATCCATCAACGAATGCTGTAACTACATCATCCCAGCTTCCTTCGCCAGCAGTGTAAGCTGCAAGTGGAGCAACTACATCTGCTCTCCAGTCATCTACGTTAGGAGTTGCGTTAAAGCTCCATGCTACAGAAGTCTTTCCAGCTGCCATTAAAGCATTAGAAGCCTGCGCAAAAGCATTAGATGTCTCATAGTCACCTGTGAATGTATCGAATGGAGCAGTAAGTCCCATCTTGTTTGTGATTGCATCACGACCTTCATCAGAAGTGATTACCCAATCAAGGAATGCAAGTGTTGCATCGATATCATCCTGAGATGCTTTGCTGTTTACAGCCCAGTAGTTCTCAGTACCAACGCAGAGACCTTCGTTCTCATCATCAACACCAAAGTAGATTGGCATCATAGATAAATCATCAGCTGTAACTGTGTATCCATTATCTGGATTAGTAAGTGCTGAGTACTCCCAGTCACCATTCTGGTAGAATACTGCTTCGCCCATTCCAAGCTCAGACTCTGCATTTAATGCACCAGAGTTCAATGTCTTAGGATCAGCTGCTGAATCAGATACATACATATCCCAAACTGCCTTGAAGTTGTCAAGATACTTTCCTGTAATCTTCTCTTCTCCGGCAACAAGGTCACATCCGTCATCCTTGAATTCGTAGTAAAGTGGCATATTTGCAAGGTGTCCTGAGAATCTCCATGAAGATCCATCATCAAGACCAGCAGATGCAAATGCCTCTGTTAAATCTGTTCCAAGCTTCTCATTAATCTCATCGATACGAGAATTGATATCATCAGCTACTGCTTTTAATTTATCAAAGCTGTTAATCTCATCGATAGAAGAAACAACTGCATTATCCATTCCACAATATCCTTCAAGGATTGTCTTATTATAGATAATTCCGTAGCACTCATAGCAGTTCGCTACACCAGCGATCTTATCATTATATGTAATAGAAAGTGACTTATCGCTTAAGTGGTTATAAATGCTGCTGTCCTTTAAATCATATGTGTACTCATCCCATGTTCCTGCATCTGTTGTGCTACCGATTGTAAAAATTGTTGGTGCATCAGATTTTGCCATCTCAGACTGTAATGTTGTGTCATACTGTCCGTCAGCTGCTGTAACAACACGTACATCTACGCCTGTCTGATCAGTGTAAGTCTTTGCCAGATCCTGCCAGGCTTCATCTGTCTCAGGTTTAAAGTTTAACATATACACAGATCCGTCAGTGCCTCCCTTTGCACTGTCACCTTTCTGTGTATCACTACTGTCTGCTCCGCCACAACCAGCTAATACAGTGGCTAACATTGCAGATACTAACATTGCAGATACTAATTTCTTTTTCATCTTTTTTCCTCCCTATTAGAACAATGTCGTTTGTTGAAATCGTTTCCGATAATGTTTTCGGTAACGTTTCCAGTGAGGTAAGTATACCCCCATTACCACGATTTAGAGGGCACTGAAAAACCTACCGCTTTAAATTTCAAATTTTAATGCACATATAAAA
>URYB01000205.1 GCA_900552085.1 uncultured Lachnobacterium sp. | reverse complement strand
GTACAGGATTTCGGTGCTTTATATGCATCTGTAAAGAATGATGGAAAATCCATGGGAATGATCATTGAGAAGTATATCGGTAGAACCGGACGTAAGTTGTTCATGTTGTTCTGCTGGTTATTTACTCTTCTTGTTATGGCAGCATTTACCGATATGGTTGCCGGAACATTCGTAGGAAAAGGCGTTGAGGGTGCTACAGATGCAACCAATTACGCAAACTCCGCAGCAGCATCCATTTCTATGTTGTTTATCGTTGTAGCTATCATTTTTGGACTGATCCAGAAAAAAGTCGGAAAGATGAAAGAGTGGGTACGTGCGATCGTAGCAATCGGCCTTTTGGTTGTAATGTTTGTCATTGGTATGCAGCTTCCAATCTATGCAACAAAGACAACATGGATCTACATCGTTATGGCTTACCTGTTCCTTGCATCTGTTATGCCAATGTGGCTTTTGATGGAGCCTCGTGATTACATGACAACATTCATGCTTTTAGGAATGATCATCGGAGCAGTCGTTGGTGTGATCGCTGAGCATCCAACCATGAAGTTGAATGCATTCAACGGATTTAACGTAGACGGAAGTTATCTCTTCCCTACTTTGTTCGTAACAATCGCATGTGGTGCGGTATCCGGATTCCACAGTCTGGTATCTTCCGGAACTTCATCCAAAACAATCAGCAATGAAAAAGATATGCCAATGGTTGGTTACGGTGCCATGGTTGTTGAGTCACTGCTTGGTGTCGTTGCACTGGTTGTTGTTGGTGCAGTAGCAGTCAATGGAACAAAGCCGGAAGGTACTCCATTCTCAATCTTCTCAACTGGTGTCGCAGGATTCTTTGAGAAATTCGGTATTCCGGTAGAGGTTGCAACCGTATTTATGACAATGTGTGTATCTGCATTAGCACTTACATCACTGGATTCTGTTGCACGAATCGGACGTATGTCTTTCCAGGAATTATTCTATGGAGATACAACCGATACTTCCAAGATGCCGGTATGGCAGAAAGTTCTGACCAATAAGTATTTTGCAACAATTATTACATTGTTCTTTGGATATCTGCTGACACTTGGTGGATACAACAATATCTGGCCACTGTTTGGTTCTGCAAACCAGTTACTTGCAGCATTGGTTCTTATCGCACTTGCTGTATTCTTAAAGACAACTGGAAGAACCGGATGGACACTGTATATTCCAATGTTTGCCATGCTTGCAGTTACATTTACTGCATTGATTCAGAAGACCATTGCATTGGTTAGGACCATTGCATCTGGTCAGGCTACATTCCTTGTAGATGGCTTACAATTCATTGTAGCAATTCTTCTGATGATTCTTGGTGTATTGGTAGCATTTAGCTGCCTGAAGAAACTCTTCTGCAAGAAAGCAGAAACAGAGGCATAAAATCAGTTGTGATATAAAATCACAAAAAGTACATAGTAGAAAAATAATAAGTATAAAAAATAATAAGTAGAAGTGAAGAAACTATTGTTAACTTACTGAAAAATACAGGTTGACAATAGTTTCTTTTTTGCTATAATTGTTAACTGAATTACTTTTGGAGGTTAACAAACAATGGAAAATTACATGACATCAGAAACGAGGGAAAAACCTATGGCCAAAACGAGGAGTCTTGTGTATTGCGCTTTGTTCACAGCGTTGATTGCAGTCGGTGCATTTATTAAGATTCCAATTCCGGTTGTGCCATTTACACTGCAGTATTTGTTTACGATGCTGGCGGGAATTCTTTTGGGATCGCGTCTGGGTTCCCTATCGGTTCTGGCATATATGATTCTGGGATTGATCGGATTGCCGATTTTTTCCGAGGGTGGAGGAATCGGCTATGTGTTTAAACCAAGTTTTGGATATATTATTGGTTTTTGTGTTGGAACTTTTGTGACAGGCTGGCTTGTGGAGCATATGAAAAAGAAAACCATCGGACACTATCTGATTGCAAATCTTGCAGGATTGTTCTTTGTGTATGCACTGGGAATGATTTATTACCACGTGATCTGTAACTTTGTGATTGATACACCGATCGCAGTGGGACCACTGTTTTTGTACTGCTTTGTACTGGCAGTGCCGGGCGATATCTGCCTGAGCATTCTTGGAGCTGTCATAGGGCGCAGAGTCAGACCATTTTTAAAAAATGCATAGTCAACCCATTTGCTGAAAGTAAATTTTGCATGGGCTGATGTTCGAGGAAGGAGATAATATTTATGAATGCACTTACACTTGCACAGGAGATTATAGATGGGAGGAGAATTACAAGGGAAGATGATCTGCAGTTTTTTCTGACCTGTGATCTCGATGAATTATGTGAGGGTGCGGATCGTATCCGCGAGAAATTTGTAGGAGACAAAGTTGATTTATGTTCCATTATCAATGGGCGAAGTGGTCGGTGTCCGGAAGACTGTAAATATTGTGCACAGTCTGCACATCATCATACAAATTGTGAAGTATATGATTTTTTGCCTGAGGAGAAAATCCTTGAAGCATGTAAAATGAATGAGCGGGAAGGCGTGGATCGTTTTTCGATTGTTACGGCAGGAAAGGCACTGACAGGAGAAGAATTTGACAAGGCTATCCATGCGTATGAAACAATGAAACGGGAATGCAAGATTGATCTGTGTGCTTCTATGGGCTTTTTGTCGGCCGAGCAGCTGCATCGTCTGCATGAGGCTGGAGTAAACAGTTATCATCACAACATTGAAACTTCACGGAGAAATTTTCCGAACATTTGCACCACGCATACCTATGATATGAAAATCGAGACATTAAAGAAAGTAAAAGCCGAAGGCATGTATGCATGTTCCGGTGGCATCATCGGAATGGGAGAGACCTGGGAGGATCGTCTGGATATGGCGGTCAGCCTGGCGGAGCTGGAGGTGGATTCGATACCAATCAATGCACTGATGCCGATTCCGGGTACCCCGTTGGAACACTTGCCACAATTGACGGAAGATGAAATTCTGCGGACCATAGCCTTTTTCCGCTACATCAATCCGAAGGCAGATATTCGTCTTGCGGCAGGCCGTGCATTGCTTACAAATGATGGGGAGCGCGCATTTGCAGCGGGCGCATCTGCTTCGATTACCGGGAACATGCTTACGACCGTAGCATGTGCCACGATTCGCAGTGATCGTCAAATGCTTGAAAATATGGGGCGTGATGTAACCCCGGATTATTGGAAGGAAGTGTAAACCATGAGTAAAGGGTTATTTGTTACAGGAACCGGTACGGATCTTGGAAAAACATATATTGCAGGACTGATCGTAAAGAAACTGGCAGATGCAAAACAAAGCGCAGCCTATTATAAGGCAGCGATGAGTGGAAATGACCGGAGAGCAGATGGAAGTCTGATTCCGGGAGATGCGTTGTTTGTGCAGAAGACCGCGGGCATTTCCCAGCCACTGGAGGAGATGTGTCCATACGTGTATGAGCATGCCTACTCTCCGCATCTGGCGTCAAGAATCGAAGGTCATCCGGTACAGATGGATGTGGTAAAAGCCGGATATTATAAAGTATGCAGTACATACGATTTTGTCACGATGGAGGGAAGCGGAGGCATTTTGTGTCCAATCTGCTTTGACGAGGCAAAGATCCAATTGGAGGATGTGATCAGGGAACTGCATCTTCCGAGTATTCTGATCGCGGATGCAGGGCTTGGAACGATCAACAGTGTGGTACTGACCGTGGAATATATGAAAGCTAAAAATCTGCCGGTGAAAGGCATTATTTATAATCACTATCACGGCAATGATGTGATGGAAGATGACAACATATTTATGTGTGAATATATGACAGGGCTGCCGACGTTGGCAAAAGTAAAAGATGGTGACACTGAACTTGCTATGAACGTAGAAAATCTGATGGCATTGTATGAGGAGGTATAAGCATGATCTGGTATCCTTATGAACAGATGAAAACAATGAAAGAACCGTATCACATTGTAGATGCGGATGGTGTGTATTTGTATACAAAAGATCAGAAACTGATCGATTCGGTTTCTTCCTGGTGGTGCATGATTCATGGATACAAACATCCGGAACTTACTGCGGCAATCAAAGAACAGGCGGATCATTTCTGCCATGTGATGCTGGGTGGACTGACGCATGAGCCGGTACAGAAACTTTCGGCAAAGTTGCAGGAGTTTCTGCCGGGCGATCTGGATTACTGCTTTTTCTCTGATTCCGGTAGTGTTGCGGTGGAAGTGTCTTTGAAGATGGCTTTGCAGTATAACACGAACCAGGGAAGAAAGCGTCCGCTGGTGCTGGCTTTAGAGCATGCATATCATGGAGATACATTTAAGGCGATGGAAGTCGGCGATGATGAAGATTATCATTTTGCCTTTGAGGAAAAGACGGGAGTGGTACATATTCCGTCGGAGATTCCGGCACTCGAAGAGGCATTTGCAAAATATCATGACCAGTTGAACTGCTTTATCGTAGAACCGCTTTTACAGGGGGCAGGCGGCATGCGCATGTATGATATTTCCTTTTTGCAGAGGGCAAGAGAATTGTGCACCGAGTATGATGTGCTGCTGATTTTTGATGAGGTGGCAACCGGATTTGGACGAACCGGTAACCGTTTTGTTGCGGATCTTGTGCTTCCGGACATCCTGGTGCTTGGAAAAGCACTCACCGGTGGATATATCGGTCATGCGGTTACGGTGGCAAATCACAAAGTATTTGATGCTTTTTACAGCGATAATGACCGGCATGCGCTCATGCATGGACCGACATTCATGGGAAATGCGCTGGCATGTGCAGTGGCACTCAAAGGAATTGAAATCTTTGAACGTGAAGACTACATGAGCAAGGTAAAACACATTGAAAAGATTTCGCATGAGCAGATGGACGGATTTTCCGATCCGCGTATCCGGGAAGTGCGTGTGATGGGCGGATGCACCTGTATAGAGGTCTATGATCCGGCGGATCTGGAAGGATTCCAGCAGTTTGCTTACGAGAGAGGCGTGTTCAGCCGTCCATTCCTTTCTTATATGTATTCGATGGTTCCTTATATTATAAAGGACGAGGAACTGATTCAGATTTTTGACGTGATGAAAGCATGGTTCCGCCGGGACTAAACGTTTTCTGGAAGTATTTTCCGTTGTATAAAGTAGTGGCAAAGATGGTTAAAAAAGAGTATAATAAACCAGATGGTAATTATTTGGAGCCAATTTGCACATAGAAAAGGTGCGTTTTGCATAATTACAGAAAAAACATAACGGGAGATAAGAAATGGGAAAATATTTTGGAACAGACGGCTTTCGTGGAGA
>URYB01000204.1 GCA_900552085.1 uncultured Lachnobacterium sp. | reverse complement strand
CGGAATCGCCTTCGGTGCAGGAACCGATGTAGCCATTGATGCAGCGGATATCGTTCTGATGAAAAGCCGTCTGAGCGATGTGCCGGCAGCCATCCGTCTGAGCCGTGCAACACTGCGGAATATCCATGAGAATCTGTTTTGGGCATTTTTTTATAATGTCATTGGAATTCCGCTTGCCGCAGGCGTGTGGTATCCGTTGTTTGGATGGAAATTGAACCCGATGTTTGGTGCGGCTGCGATGAGCCTGTCAAGTTTCTGTGTTGTAACCAATGCGCTGCGTCTGAATCTGTTTCAGATGCATGTGCCGGGACGCAGGGAACGTGAACATGCAAAAACAGAAATGACTGCTGTCAATATGCAGCAGGAAAACAAAAACGAAAGTGAGGACAAAAAAATGACAAAGACAATGAAGATTGAAGGAATGATGTGTGGACATTGTGAGGCGAGAGTTAAGAAGGCTTTAGAGGCACTTCCGGAAGTAGAGGAGGCAGTGGTAAGCCATGAAAGTGGGACCGCAGAAGTAAAGCTTCAGGCAGAAATAGCCGATGAAGTATTAAAGAAGGCAGTGGAGGATCAGGATTATGAAGTAACCTCCATCGAGTAATAATACAATCTTAAGGAGTAGAAAATATGGGGAACAGTGTGAAGAAACGATTGACGGCAGGCCTGTGTATTCTTGCATTGGCTGTGGGCGTATTTTTTGGAAACAGTGTGCAGCCGGTCTATGCCAAGAGCAAACTTTCTGCATTGCATGTGGAAGGAACGAAGTTATGTGACAAGAAAGGAAAGGTGGTGCAGCTGCGCGGTGTCAGCACACACGGACTTTCCTGGTATCCGGAATATGTAAACGATAAGTATTTCAAGGAACTTCATGACAAATGGGGAGCAAATGTGGTTCGCCTTGCAATGTACACCGAAGAGTATAACGGATATTGCAGTGGTGATGCCAACAACCGCAAGAATCTGAAAGCATTGATAAAGAAAGGTGTCAAGCTGGCATCAAAATATAATATGTATGTCATTGTTGACTGGCATATTTTAAGTGATGGCAATCCAAAGACGCACCAGAAGGCATCGAAGGCTTTTTTCAAGGACATGTCAAAGGCTCTGAAAGGTTACGACAATGTGCTCTATGAAATCTGCAACGAGCCGAATGGAGGCACAGACTGGAAAACAATCAAGTCCTATGCAAAGGCTGTGATTCCTGTTATCCGTGAGAATGACAAGGATGCGGTCATTATCGTGGGAACACCTACCTGGTCACAGGATGTGGATCAGGCGGCGGCCAGTCCGATCAGCGGATATAAAAACATCATGTATGCATTCCATTTCTATGCGGGAACACACAAAGATGATCTGCGCAATAAAATGACAAATGCAATCAAAGCGGGACTTCCTGTGTTTGTCACAGAGTTTGGTATCACCGATGCAAGCGGAAATGGCGGAATTGACAAAAAGGAAGCCAATAAGTGGATCAAAGCGTTGGATAAATATGATGTCAGTTATGTTGCATGGAATGTTTCCAACAAAAACGAATCTTCCGCAATGATCAAGAGCAGTTGTACAAAGAAAAGCGGATTCAAACGCAGTGATCTGAGTACATCCGGAAAGTGGGTGTACGATCTTCTGCGGAAGAAAGCAGGAATAAGCTGATTTTTCATTAGGAGAAACAAAATGCGTAGAGTCAGACCGGATTATTATGAAAAATTTCAATGCATTGCTGACCGATGTACCATTACCTGTTGTCAGGAGTGGAAGATTGGTGTGGATAATGAGACGAACCGAAAGTGGAAAAAGCTTTTGCCACCGGACACAGTTGTGGATAAAAAGAAAAATCTCAGCGCCTATACAGTGAAAAAGGATGGCATGCGGGTGATTGCGTTGGATGAAAAGCATCGCTGTCCGTTTTTAAATGAAGAAAAATTATGTCGTCTCCTGTGCACATACACCGATCGCGTATTGTCAGATACCTGTACGCAGTTTCCACGCGAGGTACATAGATTTTCCACGCATGAGGAAGAGACGTTGATGCCATGTTGTCCGGCGGTCATTGATATCTGGAAGGATGCAAAAGAAATTGTTTTTCCAAAAGTTGACAGAGAATACAAAGATCTTCTCTTTGCGATACGGGAGCATATGATGGAGTTGCTGGAAGACAGTACGCAGCGACTGGAAGATCAATTGAAGCAGGGCTTTTATATTTTGCTGGAGCTTAACAAACAGGATTCGCTTACGATGCAATTGATAAACGAATATTTTTCCGGTGAAAGTGTAGCGCAGCTTCGGGAAGCGATTGCACAGATTCCCATGGATGAACTGGATTCGATGGATGAATGCAATGAATTATTGCAGGATCTGGCGGTCAATTATCAAAAAGAAGGTCTTTATAAGAAGTATCTTGATCCGATATTGTTACAGGCAAAGCAGCTTTCAGAAACTTATGCGGCGGATACGATGTGCGAGGATCTGCAACTTTTTGAAAAACAATTTCGGCAGTGGCAGCCGCTTTTGCGAAAGTTTCTGCTCAACGAATTTTATTCGGATCTGCTGGTTCCGGATGGAGACTTGGAGAGTATGATCGTTTCGATGCAATGGATCGGAATGGAATACGCAGTCATACGACACAGTGTTTTTTTGAAGTGGTTGGAAAGAAAGCAGTTTACGTATGAAGAATTGCGGGACTATATGGTCGTGATTACCCGCATGACCGGATATGAGCAGGAAGATATCGTGGAGTATCTGCAAAACAGTTTTGAATCTCTGGTATGGGACTGGGGATATTTCACGCTGGTGACAGGCGCATGAAGGTGACGCAATGGCATATACAGAACTTGTAAAAAATTTCAACCGTATACGGGATTATATGCGGGAATTTTATATCTATGGTTTTAAGAGCCGGGACGAATATACGAAAAAAAGCGCGCGTTCTTATGACGATGAGCGACGCAGACTGGCGAGCTGGCTGGGAGAGAATATGCAGTTTCGACAGACGACCGAGGGGAAAAATGTATTTTTGTCGATCGACAGCCGCATGCTGCATCACAATCCGTTATACAAAGCGTGGAAGACAAAAAGTTTCACGGATGGCGATATTACCCTGCATTTTATTTTGATGGATATTTTTGCAACGGGTGAGTCAATGACGGTCAGTGATATTTCCGAACGAATCGATGATTATCTTGCCGCATTTGCAAATCCGAGGCTGTTTGACGAATCGACCATCCGGAAGAAACTGAAAGAATATGTTGGAGAAGGACTTCTTGAGAAGAAAAAGCAGGGCAAAACGATGTATTACAGGAAAGCACCGAATCTTGCTTTTTATGATGCCGATGTGCTGGATTTCTTTTCGGAAATCGCGCCATGTGGTGTGATTGGTTCCTTTTTGCTGGATAAGAGAAAGAGGCAGAAAGAAAATTTTGCATTTAAACATCATTACATAACGGGAGCAATTGATAGTGAGATTGTAAGTCAGCTGTTTCAGGCAATGCATGAAAACCGGATGGTCTGTATGCGGGTAGTAAACCGAAAGGAAAATGTCTCAGAAATCAAAGTACTTCCTTTACAGATTTTTATCAGTGTACAAAACGGCAGGCAGTATGTGATGGCTTATGAGCAGAAGCACAAACGGATTTCTTCTTTTCGTATTGATAATATTGTAAAAATAACACCGGGGAATACAAGCGACCGTCTGGAGGAACTTCGCGGACAGCTGGAAAAAATGAAATCGCACATGTGGGGCGTAAGCACCCAAAGCCGGTCGGGCATGCGAATGGAAACGGTTACATTTACGGTCCGCTATGGGTATGGAGAGCAGCATATTCATCAACGGCTGGAGAGGGAGAAACGTTGCGGATATGTGGAAAAAATCGATGATCATACGAGCCGGTTTTATGCGGAAGTTTATGATGCAAGTGAACTGATTCCGTGGATTCGTACATTTCTGTGCAGGATCACAGAGATTCATTTTTCCAATGCCGTGCTTGAAGCACAGTTCCGGCGCGATATAGAAAATATGTATCGGTTGTACGAAGTATAAATAAAAGAATTTTATTTGTGAAAGAACGTTAAGAGGACAGATTTCAGGAGAGGATGTACCATGATTTTCAGTGAACTTTACAGTGCATATTATCGTACTGTTGCGGAAATTATCAAAGCAGCAATCGACCATCCGCTTCAAAAAGAAGAGATGCGAAAAATCATACAGCATTATGCTTTTGAAGAAAGTGTGTTAAACATTGAGCCGGCGTTGACAGAGGAACGGTGGCAGCTGCTTCAGCCAGATGGAACAACAATCATACATAAGCAGCCGTCGATGCCATTGACTACGATACAAAAGCAGTGGCTGAAAGCAATTTCATTGGACGAGAGAATACGGCTGTTTCTCGATGAACCGCTGGATTTTGGAGATGTTGCGCCTTTGTTTACACCGGATGATTTTTATGTATTTGACAAGTATGCGGATGGAGATAATTATTCGGATGAGAATTATATCCGGAATTTCCGCATGATTCTGGATGCGATAAAAAACGGACAGCCGCTCAAGGTGGAGATGTATAATCACAAGGGCAAACCGATAGAGATGATTCTTTTGCCAAGATATCTGGAGTACTCGGAGAAGGATGATAAGTTCCGTGTGGTTGGATACGGACAAAAGCTGGGTGGAACGGTTAATCTTGGCCGGATCATACGTTGTGAGCATTATGCAAATGAAGAAGGCATCCGGTTTACCAGACGTATTCCAAAAAGAAAGCGCAGTGTCATATTTGAATTGACGGATGAAAGAAAGGCGTTGGAACGGGTCCTTTTGCATTTCGCACATTACGAAAAGCAGGCAGAAAAACTGGAAGGTAACCGTTACAAAATTACCGTAAATTATGATAAGGACGATGAGACAGAGATTGTTATTCGCATTTTATCCTTTGGCCCGATGATCAAAGCGATTGCACCGGGGCATTTTGTAGATTTAATAAAAGAGCGATTGTTAAGACAGAAAAGTTGTGGACTGTGACAGGTTCGCAACTTTTTTTCCATGATAATCCAGTTGCTTTTGCGTACAATAACAGCAACAAGAGCGAAGGAAAGGAATGATAAATATGTTGGAAATAAAGGGAAAAATGAACACAGCAATCTGTTATGCAAAAGTAATTGAAGATGAAGCAATCGAGCAAATCCGGCGAATGTGTGATTATGCATTGACCGAGGGCAGCCAGATTCGGATTATGCCGGATGTACATGCCGGAAAAGGATGCACGATCGGAACAACCATGACCATTACCGACAAAGCCTGCCCG
>URYB01000203.1 GCA_900552085.1 uncultured Lachnobacterium sp. | reverse complement strand
ACAGGATATCCCGACGATCTGCATTGCCATATGATTGGCTGCAACTGCCTCACATGCCGTACTCATACCTACCGCATCTGCACCAAGCACACGCGCCATGGCAACTTCCTGCGGCGATTCATACGCAGGCCCGGTAAACTGCAGATACGTGCCTTCTTTGAGGTCGATTTCCAGATCAACCGCACACTTTCGCGCAATACGAATCAGTTTACGATCATAAATTTCGCTCATATCCGGGAAACGCGGTCCCAGTTCATCCAAATTCGTACCAATAAGCGGAGACGGGACAAAGCTGGCAATCTGTCCGGTGATCAGCATAAGATCACCTGCATGCATTCCCTGCTGCACGCCACCAGCCGCATTCGTCAAAAACAAAGTTTTTGCGCCCATCAGTTTCATCAGACGGGTTGGCAACACGACATCGGTCATCGGATACCCTTCATAATAATGCACACGTCCCTGCATACACACCACAGGAACATCGCCTACATATCCAAAGACAAAACGCCCCGCATGTCCTGCGACCGTCGACACCGGAAATCCTTCAATATCATGATAATCAAGAGTTGCCTTCACTTCGATTTTGTCTGCATAATCTCCAAGCCCGGAGCCAAGCACCAATGCGACCTCCGGTACAAAATCCACCTGTCTGCGCACACTTTCGTAGCAGCGGATCAACTTATCATATACTTCGCTCATATGCCATTCCTTTCTACTAAACAGTGAATGCTCTGTCTTTTAGTATAGCAGATTTTTTCTCATTTAGAAATGCCATTTGTATGTTTTAGAGAATGTTAATATAATTCGTCCAGATATTGTTTTGCATGTGTACTTTTTCCCAGTTCTCCAAATTCATTGGAATACAGGATCACTTCGATCTGTATTTTTCCTGCACCACGCCTGTTCAGATAAAACATGATTTTTTCTACAAGATCGTTCATAACAGCCTCTTTTTTCCCACACGTATCCAAAATCCTTACCGCTTCTTCTGTTGTCACACATCCAAGAATCGCTTCTAAATATTTCACAGGCACATGCTGGCGTACTGCTGCCGCCACAAGGAGTTCGATACGGCAGTCTCCTTCTTTGGAGTGTGTATTCATAATACCGCCTGCAACTTTGACCAGTTTTCCGATATGTCCGGTCAAAAGCATTTTGTGAAATCCAATCTCACATGCCATATCAATGGTCAGCCCGATATAATTGCTGCATTTGACACTGGTATCCAGATCGAAATGATAGGCACGCTTCATATAATCCAGACCATAATTTCCCGGTGACACAGCAACAATGTCTTTTCCCATCGCATACTTTTGCCGTAATTCCACACGAATGGTATCGAGAAGCGCCTGACTGCTCATCGGTTCTACAATTCCGCTCGTTCCAAGGATCGAGATTCCGCCCACGATTCCAAGCCGCGGATTGAACGTCTTCTCTGCAAGCTCCACCCCGGCAGGTGCAGAGATTTCCACCCATAATGTACCTTTATAATCGAGCAATTCGCACACCTGACCTACTTCCCGCTCGATCATCTCCCGCGGCACATGGTTGATTGCGGCATTGCCGACCGGCTGATCCAGTCCCGGCTTTGTCACACGTCCAACTCCAACGCCTCCGTCAATATATATTATCGGAACTTCATCCTTCTTTTGTTGTGATATATCAACCGAAGCATCTTCCTTACCCGTTTCTATCGAAACACGGGCATATATTATTGTACCGGTCGTGATGTCCGGATCATCGCCCCCGTCTTTTACCACACCACAACTTACACATTTTTCGCTTCTTTGTATGTCAACCATCTGTGCATGAAACGGAATTCCTTTCGGCGTCTGAATCGTGATTTCTTCTTTTATTTTTCCTGAAAGCAACATGTATGCAGCTGCTTTTGCTGCCGCTGCTGCACAGCTTCCTGTAGTAAATCCATATCTCATAGAAATGCTCTCATTATATTTTAATCTGCATCCAGTGTATGTTCTATTTCCGAAAATGGAATGATCGGCGGCTGCTTTTCCAGATGTTCCCCGATCATTTTCTCCATCCATACCATATCATACCAGCGATTGAATTTGTACCCGCATGCATGAAATTTACCGACCATGGAATAGCCGAACTTTTCATGAAAAAGCACGCTGTCTTTTGTCAGATAAGGGTCTTCTTCCTGCGGATATGCGATACAGGCATTCACATTCAAAATCCCCTGCTTCTTTAATATTTCTTCGAGTCTTTCATATAAAAGACTTCCGACACCCATGCGCTTCTGATTCTGCCGCACATAAATGGAAGTCTCCACCGACCAGTCATAAGCAGCCCGCTCCTTGAACGCACCTGCATAGGCATATCCCATGATTTTTCCCTGATATTCGGCTACCAGATATGGATATGTCACTTTCGTATGTTTTATCCGGTTCGTAAATTCTTCGATATCAGGCACCTCATACTCGAAAGTAATTGCTGTATGTTCTACATAAGGTTTATAAATTTCGAGTAATTCGCCTGCATCCTCTGTGGATGCGACACGTATTTTTATATTCTCTTTCATATTTCATACTCCTGTTTTATTTACCTGCTTTTCCCTTGTGGATAATAAACAATGGTAATGCAATAAATACCATTGCTCCCACTATATTTCCGATTGTTACCGGGATCATGTTTTTCAAAAATCCAACCACATTCACCCGCTCCTGAATCTGTTGTGCACCCAGACCATAGAGTTCTGTCGCTTTTTCCACATAATTAGAATCACACGCAGCAAAAATTCCTGCCGGCAGGTAAAACATATTTGCAACGCAGTGTTCCCAGCCTCCGACAACGAATGCCATAATCGGGAAAAAAATTGCAGCGATCTTTCCCACTACATCTTTTGCAGCTGTCTCCATAAGCACTGCACAACATACCAGAATATTGCAAAGAATGCCGGAAACAAATGCCTGCAGTGGCTGCATGCCACATTTACCATAAGCAATCTTGATCATAAAAGCGCCCATACCACCTTCGCTGTAGGAAAAGATTCCGCTGTAAGAAACCAGCGCTGCAATCAATACGGATCCCACCAAATTGCTGAACCATATCAATGTAAGCGCGCGAATCATCCGACCGATACCATATCGCTTGTCCCAAATCCCGGTGACCATCAGACAATCTCCTGTAAAAAGCTCACCACCCACAAGTACGATCATCATAAGTCCTACCGGGAACACGGCTCCCATAGCAAGTCTCGACAATCCGGTATTTGCAACCTGATGTGCGGCCACACTGCTGGCTGCAGCACCGAACGCAATGAATCCTCCCGCCATCATTCCCAATAAAATACAACGTACAACAGGCAGGAGTATTCTTTTTTCTCCTGCCTGCATAATGCGCTCTAATACCTCTGAAGGTGTATATACTGAATTTTCCACGATATCATGTGTCTCCTTATTATTACCAATATTTGTCATTTCTAACCTCTGTTAGTCTCTTCTATCGATAATAACATAGAACCACACCTACTGCAAGTATATCATTTTTATCAAATCTTCGGCGCTTACAGACTTTGAATAGTAATACCCCTGAAACCAGGAGGCCCCATACGTCCGTAAATATCCCTCCATCTTTTCGTCTGCCACACCTTCGATACATGTTTTTACATGAACTGCATTTGCAAAATCAACGATGCTTTGCACCATCCTCTGTTTCTTTTTGTTTTCTATGATATCCCTGATAAAACTCATGTCGATTTTGATTTCATCCACCGGCAGATTCAGTGCCATACTTGAGGAAGCGCTTCCCGTGCCATAATCATCAATTGCAAATTTAATGCCAAATTTTTTCAGGAACAAGACGGTCTCTTTGATCACCGATTGTGGCAGAGAACCACATCGTTCCGTAATTTCCAGACACAGATGGTCTGCCGGATATTTGACATCGTCCAACAATTTTAATACCACTTTACAAAAAGACTTCCGCTCCAACTGTTTTGCGGAGACATTAACATTGACGAAAAAGCGTGGATTAACCGCAAGAAATTTCAGTCCGTCCCGCAATGCTGTCTCGAGTACAAAATTGCCCAATTCATACATCGATGGATCATTTTCGAGCCAGTCAATAAACATTCCCGGAGAAACCACCCCATAGGGTTCTCTTTTCCAACGAACCAGGGCTTCTGCCCCTACAAGCGTACCATCCTTTGAAGTAACTACCGGCTGATATTCCACATAAAAGCCCTCGCACTGATTCAACACGGATTGATGAATTACTTTCATCAGGTCCAGATTTGCTCCACTGTTCGTACGCACCAGATCATTAAAGAACAATACCTCAGTACTTCGTCTCTCGCACGCTTTTTCCAGAGTGTATTCCAACTTGCTCTGTACAATGCTTGTCTCTCCCTGATAATTATCCATAATCAGACCGCCTGCATATATTTTGAATTCAAAATAATGTCCACCAATGCTGATGTTACCATCCAGTTCCGCCTTGATCCGCTCCATGAACGCTTCCGCTTCGCTCCTGCCTACATCCCTGAGGATGAATGCAAAATTCGTACTGTTCATACGATATACAGCGGTTTCTGAATCCATCATATATATGAAGCGCAGCGCGATCTCCTGCTGGATCTGATCGCTGTAATTGGCTCCATACAAAATATTGATATCGCTGATATGATCGAGTTCAATCTCAAGAATTGCCACTTTTCGTTCATTTTTTATGTACTCTTTCAAATCCATCTCAAACTTTGTCTGTCCAAACAAACAGGTAAGTGGATCGATCATTGGCATCGCATTCTCATTTTTTAGCACAATCACAAGATAACTGCGTCCATCTTTCTCTACAATATCCATAAAAAAGCCAAGCATATCATAATGCTCATTTTTTCCCATGCGGATAAACAGCAGATCCGAAAGTTTTTCTCCTTTCAGGCGCAGCTCGATTTCCTGCATATATTCTGGTCTGTCATACGGATGCACATAGGCAACTGCCTTACGATAAAAATCGTGATACCAGTCTTCTTCTATTCCCAGGAAATCTGCTGTTGTCTTTGGAACATATGTAATATCATTCTGCAGATCTGTAATCAGCAAATATGTGTTTAAGGACAGATCTGCAACCTTGCTGACAATTTCTGTATAAAAATCGTTATCCTCGATCCAGAAGTTCTGTTCTCCCATCCATTCATCCCCTCATCACACCGATTTCGTTTTACGATCCATCATCGGAATTGCTTCATATCTCGGTTTGAATAAATTTTTATTATATAGTTTATAATCAATGCCATTCAGTTAAGCATCATTTCAGTGGTTTTCTGTCATAGAGAGCCAC
>URYB01000202.1 GCA_900552085.1 uncultured Lachnobacterium sp. | reverse complement strand
CCAGTCAGCATCCGGCGGAAGGGCGCAGACAATGCGAATTTGTTATTGTTGTAAGTGTGTGCCTGAAAGAAGACACGTTATGGGCAAAAGCCGGACATGAAGTGGCTTTCGGCCAGCAGATTTATAAGCAGGAAGTACAGCCGTATGACTGCAAAAAGAAACTGACATTTGTGGATGGAATCAACAATGTTGGTGTTCGTGGAGAAAATTTCTCTGCAATCTTTGCAAAAGGGTCACCGGGCATGGTATCCTATGTATATGCAGGTGAGGAAATGTTAAAAAGCGTGCCGCTTCCGAATTTCTGGAGAGCACCGGTGGACAACGATATGGGAAATGCAATGGTTCAACGCTATGCGCAGTGGAAAATTGCCAGCATGTATCGGTCAAACCGTGGAAGCTGGGGCGTGGAAGCAACCGATCCGGTGATCGAAGCCACGCCGGAGCGCGTAAAGATCACATATGTATACCAGATGCCGACCACACCAAAGAGCAGCTGTACATTAAGCTATTGTGTGTACGGTGATGCAACGGTGGAAGTTGCGCTGGGCTATGATCCAGTGGCGGAACTTGGCGATATGCCGGAGTTTGGTGTGATGATGAAGCTGGATGCAGATTATGACCGCGTGCAGTGGTATGGGCTTGGCAAAGAAGAAACCTATGCGGATCGTAAACGCGGCGGCAAAATGGGACTTTATGAAAGTAAGGTCGCTGACATGGCTGAGTATCTGGTGCCACAGGAGAATGGAAACAAATGTGGTGTGCGCTATGCAAAAGTAATGGACCGGAGAGGACGGGGCATGCTTTTCTTTGGTGATGAACTCTCATTTTCGGCATTGCCATACACACCGCACGAGCTGGAAAATGCGGCACATGCATATGAACTGCCGCCGGTTCACTATACCGTTGTGCGTATTGCACAGGCGCAGATGGGTGTCTCCGGTGATGACAGCTGGGGCGCAAAAGTGCATCCGGAATATCTGCTGGATGTGACCGGAAGAAAAGAATTCAGATTCTGGTTCCGGGGAATGTAACGGATACCAAAAGGTAATGTATGGATAAAGGAGTATATATGAGCAAATTTGTAAAAGGTATGGATTTATCCACACTTCTTGAGATGGAACGTTGTGGAGCAAAATATTATGATCATGGACAGGAGATGGACATTCTTGACATCATGAAAAAATATGATGTGGACACGATTCGTCTTCGTTTATGGAATGACCCGAAGTCAGAAAGCGGAGAGCCTTACGGTGCCGGAAACAACGATTTGGCAGAAACAATCGCAATTGGAAAGCGCGTGACAGATGCCGGACTGGGGGTACTACTTAATTTCCATTACAGTGATTTCTGGGCAGATCCGGGAAAACAGATCAAGCCAAAGGCATGGGCTTCCTACGGCGTGGAAGAACTGGAAAAAGCGGTATATGATTTCACAAAAGATTCCCTGAAAAAAGTACTGGATGCCGGTGTGAATGTAACCATGATCCAGGTTGGAAATGAACTTTCCAACGGACTTCTGTGGCCGGAAGGACAGCTGCCGAATTATGATAATGTCGCAAAATTTGTCAGCGCGGGAATCCGTGCCTGCCGCGAGGTAAAGGCAGATATTCCGCTTATGATTCATCTGGACAATGGTGGAAACAATGCATTGTATCGTGACTGGTTCGACCATTACATGGAAAGAGGCGAGGACTTTGATTATATCGGGCTGTCTTATTATCCGTTCTGGCACGGAACACTGCAGATGCTCGAGGACAATATGAACGATATTGCAGTCCGTTATGGAAAGGAACTGATTGTCGCAGAAGTATCCATGGGACATACCATGGAAGATTACAAGAGTTATGAAAAGCTTACAGACAGTGAGCGAAAAGGATATGCGACAAAGCCGGAACTCGCAGCAAAAGTAGAGTATCCGATGACCGTACAGGGACAGGTTGATTTTACCAAAGACTTCTTAAACCGCGTGGCAAATGTCGCAGATGATAAAGGGGCAGGATTCTTCTGGTGGGAGCCGGCATGGATTCCGGTACCGGGCTCTGGATGGGCAACACCTGCATCCTTAAAATACATGAATGATCCGGGACCATGTGGAAATGAGTGGGCAAATCAGGCATTGTTTGATTACGAAGGTAATGCATTGCCGACCCTTGAGGTGATCCGGGATTTTCAAAAATAAAAATATGTAATTTTGTTGCATTTTTTCTCTGGAATGTTGCAACATGAAAAAAGCGTATTGCAAACATTTTCTTACCATGTATAATGAATTTATAAGGTAATGAACGGTTGTGCGATGCGCTTTTTTTAACAGAAAATGCGCTGGGCACAAAAAAGAAAAATGTTTCGAAAAGGAGAAGAAAAATGATTGCAAATGAGGTATTGGCAAAGTTCAAAGAAATCTATGGAGAGGACGGAGACATCCGTGTATATTTTGCACCGGGACGTGTGAATCTGATCGGTGAACACACAGATTACAATGGTGGTCATGTATTTCCATGTGCACTGACCATCGGTACATACATGGCTGCAAGAAAAAGAAATGACAGAAAGCTTCGTTTTTATTCCATGAATTTTGAGGATCTGGGTGTCGTTGAGAGTTCTCTCGATGCATTTACTCCGGATCCGGACGGACTCTGGACCAACTATCCAATGGGTGTTATGTGGGCATTTGAAGGACGTGGCATGAAATTAGAGCAGGGACTTGATATTGCATTGTTTGGTAATATCCCGAACGGTTCCGGACTTTCTTCTTCCGCATCACTGGAAGTAGTAACCGGATATATGTTAAAGGATCTCTACGGATTCGATGTGACAAATCAGGATCTGGCTTTGATCGGACAGTATTCCGAGAATAATTACAATGGATGTAATTGTGGAATTATGGATCAGTTTGCATCTGCTATGGGAAAGAAAGATCATGCAATCTTTTTGGATACTTCAACACTTTCTTTCGAGTATGCACCAGTCATCTTAGATGGCGCAAAGATTGTGGTCACCAACAGTATGGTAAAGCACAGTCTGGTAACTTCTGCTTACAATGACAGAAGAAATGAGAGCGCACAGGCATTGAAAGATTTACAGACGGTTGTAGATATCAAGACACTTGGTGATCTCACGGAAGAAGAATTTGAAGCACACAAAGATGCAATCAAAGATGAGATTGCCCGCAAGAGAGGAAAACACGCAGTTTATGAGAACCAGCGTACCATCAAGGCAGTAAAGGCACTCAAGGACAACGACCTTGCAACATTTGGTAAACTGATGAATGCATCTCATGTATCGTTGCGTGATGATTATGAGACATCCTGCCCGGAGGTGGATGTACTTGTCGATGAGGCATGGAAGATTTCCGGTGTGATCGGTTCCCGTATTACCGGAGGCGGATTCGGCGGATGTACCGTCAGCATTGTAAAGGATGAGGCAGTGGAAGAATTCAAAGAGAAGCTTACTGCAGCTTATCAGGAAAAAGTTGGAAAAACACCGGAATTCTATGTAGTTTCTATCGGTGATGGACCTACCAAATTGTGCTAAAGAAGGAGTATAACATGATTCAGGAGAGAATTTTAGAATTAGTAAAATACGGTCTTACAACCGGTCTGGTAAATCCAGAGGATAAAGTATATACAATCAATCGTCTGCTGGAGCTTTTTGCAGTGGATGACATCGAGGATGAAACATTTGCAAAGGTAGAAAATCTTCCGGACTGGACACAGGAAGAGGCAGAGGATGCATTGGAAGGAATCCTTTCTGACATGATGGACTATGCATACGAGCTGGGAATCATGAAAGAGAACAGCATTGTTTACAAGGATCTCTTTGACACCAAAATCATGGGATGCCTTGTGGCACGTCCAAGCGAAGTGCGCAAAACATTCCGGGATCTGTACAACAATACCTCTGCACAGGCAGCCACCGATTATTTCTACAAGTTAAGCTGCGACAGCAATTATATCCGCAGACAGCGTATCAAAAAGGATCAGAAGTGGACAACAGATACAGAGTTTGGAACACTCGATATTACAATCAATCTTTCCAAGCCGGAGAAAGATCCAAAGGCAATTGCAGCAGCAAAGAATGCAAAGCAGAGTGCATATCCAAAATGCCAGCTTTGCAAAGAAAATGAAGGTTATGCGGGCCGTGTAAATCATCCGGCAAGACAGAACCACAGAATCATTCCGGTGACGATCAACAACAGTGAGTGGTATTTCCAGTATTCTCCATATGTGTATTACAACGAGCACTGCATCGTGTTCAATTCTTGTCATACACCAATGAAAATTGAGCGTGCAACATTTGGAAAACTTTTGGATTTCGTGACACAGTTTCCTCATTATTTCGTTGGTTCGAATGCGGACCTGCCAATCGTAGGAGGATCGATTTTAAGTCATGATCACTTCCAGGGCGGTCATTACACATTTGCCATGGCAAAGGCACCGATGGAAAAAGAATTACATTTTGACGGATTCGAAGATATCAAAGCAGGTATCGTAAAGTGGCCAATGTCCGTTATCCGTATCACGGGAGCTGACAAGGAGCGTCTGATCGAACTTGCCGATAAGATTCTTCTTGCGTGGAGAGGTTACACCGATGAAGCTGCATTTGTATTTGCAGAGACGGACGGAGAACCACACAATACGATCACACCAATTGCCCGCAGACGTGGAGAGGATTTCGAGTTGGATCTGGTATTGCGTAACAATATCACAACCGAAGAACATCCGCTTGGCGTATACCATCCGCATGCAAAACTGCATCACATTAAGAAAGAGAACATTGGTCTTATTGAAGTAATGGGACTGGCAGTACTTCCGGCGCGTCTCAAAGATGAGATGGCAGAACTTGCCGATGCGCTGGTCAATGGAAAAGATCTTCGTGCAACCGAGACACTTGCTTCCCATGCAGATTGGGCAGAAGGTTTCCTTCCAAAGTATGATAAGATTACAGAGGAAAATGTAATGGATATTCTTCATGAGGAGATCGGACTTGTGTTCAATGAAGTTCTTCAGGATGCCGGTGTGTATAAATGCACAGCAGAAGGAAGAGAAGCATTTGAACGTTTTATCAATAAAGTAAATGCATAAATACATAGAAAAAGTGGGGGTGCCGCGAGGCATCCCTGCTTTTGTTTTATGGCAGGCGTGAAAGTGTATGGCAAGCGCACACTTATTTACAAGCCGGGAAAAAATGTTATAATCGAAAAGAAAAACAGTAAGAGAGGAATACAACATGCGATTATATATTATACGACACGGAGAAACTTCGTGGAACAAAGCGAAACGATTACAGGGAAGAAAAGATATTATGCTCGATGCCGACGGACTTCGGCTTGCGGAAAAGACCG
>URYB01000201.1 GCA_900552085.1 uncultured Lachnobacterium sp. | reverse complement strand
AATCCGTATCAGAACGGAACGGAGTGCAGCTGCAATTACTGTCCGTATGCCAGTGTGTGTGGCATTGATGGGAAAATTCCGGGTTATGGATACCGCCATATGGAAAATTTGTCAAAGGATGATGTATTCGACCGTATGGAAACCAATCTGGCGAGACAGGAGTAGGAGGAACTCATGAAGTGGACAACCGAACAACAAAAAGTAATTGATCTTCGTGACCGTGATATTCTCGTATCTGCTGCCGCCGGTTCGGGAAAGACGGCCGTGCTGGTCGAGCGAATCATTCAAAGAATTACGGATAAGAAACACCCGGTAGATATTGACCGTCTGCTTGTTGTGACATTTACGAAGGCAGCAGCAGCGGAGATGCGGGAGAGAATCGGAGCCGCCATAGAGGCACAATGTGAGCAGTATCCGGAAGACATGCACCTGCGCCGCCAGTCGGCATTATTGCACAATGCCATGATTACAACGATTGACAGTTTCTGCCTGTTTGTTGTGAGGAATCATTTTGAAGAGATTAATTTAGATCCGAATTTCCGCATTGCAGATGAGGGGGAAATGAAACTCTTAGAACAGGATGTCATGCAGGAAGTGTTCGAGGGGCAGTATGCCAATCAGGCGGAAAGCTTTTTGCATCTGATTGATGCTTATGCAAATAAGCGCAGTGACCAGGCAGTAAGAGATATGGTAAGTAAGATTTATCATATGTCGCTGAGCAGTCCGTGGCCGATGGAATGGATGGAAGGACTTGTTGCGCCGTATCAGGTGAAAAATAAAGAAGAACTGCAACAGACAAAGATGATACACGAAATCGTAACGCATGTCAGACAATTGGTTTCGGATATGCAGATACAGTTGGAACATCTGATGCATTTGGCACTGGCGGAGGATGGCCCGTCCGCTTACGCGGCAACGCTTGAGCAGGATATCAAACAGTTAGAAGCGGTGGATGACTGTGCGGATTATGAACAGATGCAGACTTTTTTTGCAGGACTGAAATTTGGCAATCTGTCTGCCATCCGGAAATTTACAGGAGATCCGCTCAAGAAGGAAACCGTCCAGACAACGCGCAATGCAATCAAGAAAGAAATTGACACGATAAAAACAAAGTATTTTGGAATGGAACTGGATCGGTTGCTGGAACAGGTAACCCGTTTGGAACCAATTGCAGGAGAACTGGTGGAGCTTTCCCTTTTGTATGCCAAAGCGATGGCAGCTGGGAAGAGCAAAAAGCGTATTGTGGATTTCTCAGATATTGAGCATTTTGCGCTGCAGATTCTTGTGGATGATAAGACAAAAACGTGCCGGCATACGGCTGAGGAATTCCGGAGACATTTTGAAGAAATCATGATTGATGAGTATCAGGACAGCAACCAGGTACAGGAAGAAATCATGACGGCAATTTCCAGACATGAAGAAGGTGGCCACAATATGTTTATGGTTGGGGATGTTAAACAGAGTATTTACCGTTTCCGACTGGCCCGTCCGGAACTGTTTATGGGAAAGTATGCGCTTTTTTCGACAGAAGAAGCCAGACAGCAGCGCATTGATCTGCACCAGAATTTCCGAAGCAGGCAGGAAGTTGTGGATTTCTGCAATGACATTTTTTATAAAATCATGAGTCCGGATCTGGGACGGGTAACGTATGATGAAGATGCGGCACTTTACTGCGGTGCTTCCTATCCGGACAATGCCAATATGCAGGCGGAGCTTCTGCTTCTCGATGAGGCGGATGACATGCTTAAAGAGCAGAAGAATCTGGACAAAAAGCAGATGGAAGCACATATGGTAGCTACGAAAATCCAATGGCTGATGAAGCACCAGAAGGTTGTGGACAAGGCGAGTGGAGAGCTTCGGCCCGTGCGATATGGTGACATTGTAATCCTGTTTCGCAGTCTGAAGAACTGGGGAACGGATTTTGTGTCTGTGTTAGGGGAGCATGGTATCCCGGCACATGTAGAATCTTCCACCGGCTATTTTTCTGCATTGGAAGTGCAGACGATATTAAGTTATCTGAGAATTCTGGATAATCCGTATCAGGATATTCCAATGGCAGCCGTACTGAAATCTCCGATTGTGGGACTGGATGAGGAAGAGCTGGCCCAGATCCGTGTCAGTGATCCGACAGTCTCGTTTGCAGCAGCTGCATTAAAACAGATGCAGGAAGCCACGGAAGGCCCATTGGCAGAATTCTATGAGAATTATTCCAGTCTCCGCAAAGAGCGGGATTTGCCGATACATGAATTGATACAAAAGATCCTGGCGGTGACCGGGTATGGCAATTATGCACAGGCGATGCCTGCCGGAGACCGCAGGGGTGCCAATCTGCAGATGCTGATTGAAAAAGCGGTGGACTATGAAAAGACGAGTTATCGCGGACTGTTTCATTTTGTGCGGTATATCGATCAGTTGCAGAAATACGAGATTGATTATGGTGAGGCAGATACGACCGGAGAGAATGCAGATGTTGTCCGTATTATGACGATTCACAAAAGTAAAGGTCTGGAGTTTCCGGTTGTATTTGTATCGGGCATGGCAAAACATTTCAATCAGATGGATACCAATGACAAGCTAGTGGTGCATCCCGATCTTGGCATGGGAATCTGTGAGATATCCGGTAAGCCAAAGGTAAAGAAAAACTGTCTTTTCCGTTCGGCGATTGCAGATAATCTGCGCAGGGAAAATCTCGGAGAGGAACTTCGTGTCCTGTATGTTGCACTGACCCGTGCAAAGGAAAAACTGATCCTCACAGGCGTAATTAAGGATGGGGAAAAGACGATAGGTAAATACACCGGAAACACGATTCCAAAGAAACCGATCGGTTATCGGGAGCGTGTGGGCGCTGCCAGTTATCTGGACTGGGTGCTGCCGGCAATGCTGTCTTATCCGGATAAGTACACGATCACATGGACGGATCCAAAGGAGATCGTCTGGGAGACCGTAAAAGAAGCCGCAGAAAAGCAGATGGATTATCAGGAGCTTATGGCGCATATACAGAATGTTAATCTTCGGGATGTGCAAAAGTATGAGGAACTGTTTGCCTATGAATACCCTTATAAAAGCCAGGCAGGACGAAAAAGCAAATATTCGGTTTCGGAATTAAAGCATGCTTCCATGGTATTGCAGTACGATCAGACAGAGGGTGAAGCGCAGGTGCCGGATTTCCTGTTGGAAGAACATGAATCCTATGTGCCGGATTTTGCAAGGGAAGGGGAACAAAAAGAGACTACCGTATCACCGGTGAATCCGGGTGCACTTCGTGGAACGGCAGTGCATCGTGTGATGGAGTGTCTGGATTTTACGGCTTTGGCAAAAATCGATCAAACGGATTCAAAAGCAGTGCAGCAGTTTGTGGCAGAACAGCTGGATCGGATGAAAGCATCCGGTGAGCTGATGGAAGAATATTATAATCTGATTGTTCCTGCAACGATCGAAGGTTTTGTAAAAAGCCCGGTTGCCATGCGTATGGCAAAAGCAGCATGCAAAGGGGAGCTGTATCGGGAAAAACCGTTCGTTATGCAGCATGAGGATGTGCTTGTACAGGGAATCATTGATGTGTTCTGGATGGAAGCCGACAATATCATTCTGCTGGACTATAAAACAGACCGCATCAAAAAGGGCGAAGAACTTGTGATGCGTTATGAGACACAGTTGCGCCTGTATGCAGATGCATTAAGCCGTGTTTTTTCCAATGAAACGGTGCATAAAAAAGCGGAGGAATGTTTACTCTATTCTTTCCATTTACAGGAGGTAGTACGTATATGAGTCAGATGATTTTGGCGTCGGCATCGCCACGGCGAAAAGAATTGTTAGAACAGATCGGGGCAGAGTTTGTAATCTGTCCGGCAAAGGGAGAGGAAGTAATCACAGAGACAGATCCGTCGGCGGTTGTTATGGAATTGTCCCGGCAAAAAGCGGAGGAAGTAGCTTCCGGAGTACTCACTTACAATGAACAGCATGCAGATCTTGCAACACCGCAGGATATCCTTGTGATCGGAGCGGATACGGTAGTTGCCTATGAAAATCAGATTCTTGGAAAACCAAAGGACGAGGAGGATGCCAGACGTATGCTTACGATGTTATCCGGAAAAACGCATAGTGTCTATACGGGCGTGACGTTCGTGTTCATTGATAAAGAAGGACGAACCGGAGAGCATTGCTTTTTTGAAAAGACGGATGTATGCATGTATCCATTAAAAGAAGAGGAGATTGACCGGTATATCCAAAGCGGTGATCCGATGGATAAAGCGGGAAGCTATGGAATACAGGGGCGTTTTGCTATCCATATTAAGGAAATACGGGGCGATTATAACAATGTGGTAGGACTTCCGGTAGCCCGTTTGTATCAGGAACTGCAAAAGCTAGGAGTAAGCATCTGGGAATACCGATAGAGTGAAATGGTACCTTTCTCTTTTAATCATGAAATTACGGTTGTAGGAGAACCTGTTGTCAGGTATAATACGAATACGGGGAACGATTCGCAAGTTCTGAAAAATAAAAGAAATATCAAAACAGGAGGGCAACATTATGTATGAATATGATGATGAGGTATTAAATTATTTTTTAGAGAATCAGCAGCAACTTTTTCCGGAGAATGTAGCAGATACATTGGAAGAGGCTGAGAATTTTTTAGAGGATTGTATGGCAGTCGTATGCGACAATCTCAAAGATGTAAAAGATTATTTTGATGAGGCAGGAATGGATATCGCAGGAATGAGTGACGACGAAGTTCTTGAGGCAAGTGAAGTATTTGCGCTTCCAGGCGGAAGATTCCTGATCGTAGAAGGATAGATGAAGGCATATGAAGAAAAGTAAGGCGATTTGTGTACTGGCAATTGTGGGATTGTTGTCATCCACACTGGGTGGATGTACGGTAGGAAACACACAGATTCGATTAGAAACCATACAGTTGCACAGCCATAAAACAGTATTTCAGATCAATAGCAACAAATGTGAATTAAAATATGCCAAGCTGTATATGTGCAACTACCGGAATCTGTATGGACGTGCCTATGGCATGGATTTAGAACCATATGATTTCGGCAGCGATTCTTTGGAGGATTATGTCAAGGATGTAACACTGCAGGAACTGGCAAGAATCTATTGTATGGATATGATTGCACAGCAGAAGAAGATGAGCCTGACTGATGAAGAAGAAAAGCTGGTAAAATCTGCGGCAGAATCTTATTATGATTCTCTTTCCGATGAGGAAAAGTCTTACATGGATGTCAAAGAGAAAGATATTGTTACGGCATATGAACATTATGCGCTCGCAGAAAAACTTTATAAGACACTGACCGAAGGTGTGGACGAGGAAGTGAGTGATGATGAAGCCAGAGTGATGAAGAAGAAAAGCTGGTAAAATCTGCGGCA
>URYB01000200.1 GCA_900552085.1 uncultured Lachnobacterium sp. | reverse complement strand
TATGGTCAAAAAAATGATTGAAGCACAGGAACGGCAGATGACTGAAAAAAGCGGTCAGTAAGCTGGCAATCCACAAAAGAGAAATTCATGTCTTTTCGGGCACCCATAACGGGTGCCCCTTTGTATGCCCTATAAATTCATCTTTCCAATCTGTTCTTCCATAAAGTGTTGCATACGCACACGAAGCAATCTGTGTTCTTCCAGTTCCAGATCCGGATCTTTGTCCAGAATTTCCGACACTGCCTCAGAGGCCTGTTTCAACTCCAATGCATCCTGATAAATATCTGCCAGCTCAAACGCAAGATCCCCGCTTTGACGAATGCCAAAGAAATCGCCTGGTCCACGTAATTTTAAATCTTCGCTGGCAATAAAAAATCCATCATTTGACTTATTTAGAATTTCCAGTCGTTTCTTTGCGTTTTTAGAAGAAGACGCATTCACCATAATGCAATAAGACTGTGCATCGCCTCTTCCCACACGTCCTCGCAGCTGATGCAATTGGGCAAGTCCGAATCGATCCGCATTTTCAATCATCATCACGGTCGCATTCGGCACATTCACACCAACTTCCACTACCGTCGTAGAAACAAGAATCTGAATTTCGTTTTTTGCAAACTGTTCCATAACAGCATTTTTCTTGTCATTTTTCATTTTTCCATGCAGAACCCCGATTTTAACATCTTCAGAAAACTGTCCTGCAAGCTGTCTGGCATAATCCGTCACATTTTCACCCTCCATAGATTCACTCGCCTCTACAAGAGGACAGATAATGTACGCCTGATGTCCAAGTTTGATCTGCTCTGTAATAAACTCATAGGCTTTCGGCCGATAGCCGGTATTTACCACACAATTTTTTATTGGCAAACGCTTTGCCGGCACCTCATCGATCACGGATATATCCATATCACCATAAATAATAATTGCAAGCGTCCGTGGAATCGGTGTCGCCGACATTACCAGAATATGAGGGTGGTTTCCTTTGTCCGCAAACACATCTCTTTGCTTTACACCAAACCGGTGCTGCTCATCCGTAATAACAAGCGCAAGATTGGTAAAAACTGTCTTTTCCTGTATCAACGCATGGGTTCCAATAATCATAGCGTTTGGCATCAGCTCCAGTTTTTCATATGCCAGACGTTTTTCTTTCGCTGTCATCGAACCTGTCAGGAGCACAACCGGATACTCCAGATGAAAATTCTCACACCATGCGCAAAAAGTTTCATAATGCTGTCTTGCGAGGACTTCCGTCGGCGCCATAATTGCAGACTGGTATCCGCTTTCTGCCGCCCAGGCCATTGCAAGAAATGCAATAACTGTCTTACCCGACCCCACATCGCCCTGTATCAGTCTCTGCATCACATATGGGCCTTGCATATTTGCCACTATCTCCTCGAGCGTCCGTTTCTGCGCGCCGGTCAGATCATACGGCAGCTGTCTCATAAGATTCCAGATAAATTCATCATCTTTAAAAGAAAAAGCATTTTCTTCCCGGTTTTTCCGTTCTTTCTGATATTGCATGCCCAGAATGAAATCAAAAAATTCATCAAACACCAATCTTCGTCTCGCTTCAATCAGCGAATCCATCTCATCTGGGAAATGTATTTCTTTTATTGCATAATTATATTCACATAGCTGGTACTGATGACGGATTTCTTTCGGAATATAATCCAAAAGCAGTGCTTCATCATCAAGCGCCTGCCGAATCGTCTTTGTCATCAGATTATTTGTAATGCCCGTTGTCAAAGTATACACCGGCAGCAGTCGGCCTTCCATCTCCTGATATGCTTCCGGTGTATAAATTACCGGCTGTTCCATCACATATTTTCCATCACGAACACTCACTTTACCATAAAACACATAATAATGATTTCTTTGTAAATTATTTTTTATATATGGCATACGATACCAGATCAGTTGCATCTTATGCCCACTGTCTCCAATCGTAAGCAGTGTAATGTGCATTCGGCGCCCATTTTTCACAACAGGGGCTGTCTGAATTTTTGCTGCAATCGCATGGTGTTCTTCCGTAAACGAAAAAATCTCATTGATTGGTTGCGCCGATGGATATTTTATATAAGTCCGGGGAAAACGAAGGAGTATATCACCAACGGTGTATACTCCCATCTTTGCAAATGAATCTTTTGTTTTTTCACCAATCCCCTTAATCGCAGTAATCGCTGAATTTTGATCCATATTTGATAATCCTATTCTTATTCTACAGAAATTACATAGTAGTAAATCGGCTGGCCTCCATTGTTGACCTCAATCTCAACATCCGGATACTTCGCACCGATAACAGCACCAATTGCTTCTGCATCTGCTTCATTAGACTCTGTGCCATAATAAATACTTACAATAGCGGAATCCTCATCTACCATTGCATCAATCATTTCAAGTGTTGTTGCTTTCAAATCGGTTCCTACGGAAAGAATCTCTTTGTCACCAATACCCATGAAATCATTCTGTTTAATCACTTTTCCGTCAATTTCTGTATCACGGACAGCGTAAGTAACCTGACCAGTCTTTACATTATCGATTTCAGAAAGCATTGTCTCTTTGTTTTCTTCCGCAGAATAATCCGGGATATAATTTACCATAGCCACAATACCCTGAGGAATTGTCTTGGTAGGAAGAACAATAATCTCCTTGTCTTCTACAAGGCTCGCTGCCTGATTCGCCGCCATAATAATATTTTTATTATTTGGAAGAATGAAAATATGATCCGCATTCACATGATCAATCGCGCTCAGCATATCTTCCGTACTCGGGTTCATTGTCTGTCCACCCTCGATAATATAATCGACACCAAGTCCGCGGAAAATCTCATTCATTCCTTCTCCGATCGATACAGAGATAAATCCCATATCTTTGCGTGGCTCGTCTGCTTTTGGAGCAGCTTCCTCTTCTTCTTTCTGTTTCTCAGCAAGTTTTTCAGCATCTTTAATCAGCTTTTCCTGATGTTCCTCACGCATATTGTCAATTTTGATCTTACTCAATGAACCATGTGTCAAAGCCTTTTGAATTGCAAGACCCGGATCGTTGGTATGTACGTGAGTCTTTACGATCTCATCGTCCGCAACAACCACGATAGAATCACCAATTGATTCCAAATAAGCCTTATAATCATGTTCTTCCTGCTCGGATAATGGATGGTTCAGTACAATGATAAACTCTGTACAATATCCAAATTTGATCTCTTTTTCTGTCTCTTCCGAAATCTTTACCACACCAGATCCGTTTCCGGCATCTTCGATTTCGTAATCAACTTCTTTGCCAAGAAGTGCATCGTATGCACCTTTGAGCACCTGCATAAGTCCCTGTCCGCCGGAATCTACAACACCAGCCTGTTTTAATACCGGAAGCATCTCCGGTGTCTGACTCAGCACATAATCTGCATGCTTGATAATTTCATCACAGAAATAAACAAGGTCATCTGTCTCTTCTGCCAGTTCCAAAGCCTTATCTGCAGCTCCTTTTGCAACGGTAAGAATGGTACCTTCCTTTGGCTTCATAACTGCCTTATATGCAGTCTCTACCGCTTTCTGGAAAGCATCACACAAAACAGTTACATCTACCTCTTCGTATCCGGCAATGATTTTGCAGAAGCCACGAAACAGCTGGGATAAAATAACACCCGAATTACCTCTCGCGCCACGAAGGGAACCAGAAGAGATTGCCTTTGAAAGTTCCTTCATAGAAGGGTTTGTCAGATTGCTTACCTCTCTTGCCGCAGACATAATGGTCATAGACATATTTGTTCCGGTATCACCATCTGGAACCGGGAAAACATTCAGTTCGTTAATCCATTCTTTTTTTGCGTCCAGATTTTTTGCTCCTGCCAGGAACATTTTGGACAGTATCTCAGTATTAATGCTTGTGATTTCCAATTTTGTATCCTCCCTAATCAATTACGCGAACGCCTTCAACGTAGATATTGATCTTATTGATTTTCATACCGGTAAATGACTCTACCTTATATTTAACGGTCTCAATCAGGTTATCGGAAACCGTAGCAATACTAACACCATATGCAATGATCACGTGAAAATCGATGGTAATCTGATTCTCATCTTCAATCAACACACTGATTCCGTGTGTAAGATAATCACGCTTCAAAAGTTTTACCAGTCCGTCTTTCATGTTAACGGCAGCCATACCTACAATTCCGAAGCATTCTACTGCGACAGAACCTGCATAGGTAGCGATGACATCTTCATCAATTAAAATTTTTCCATATTGGGTATCCATCTGTCCCTTCATATACATACCTCCAAATACGTATCTTTATTTAGGTATCAAAACATGAACAAATCTGTTCATGGCTTTCATCCATAATACACCATGTATTATAACCATTTTTGAGTCAATTGTAAATATATTTCAATTTTTTATAATTTTTCCTTGCATTTAAAAAGCGAATCTGATAGAATACATTTGTTGTGAACTTGAAAAAGACAAGTTTAATGAAATGCAAGGAGGTGCAATACCATGGCAAAATGTGCAGTTTGTGAAAAAGGCGTACATTACGGAAATAATGTCAGCCATTCTCATAGAAGATCCAACAAAGTATGGAAATCAAACATCAAACGTGTGAGCTGTAAAGTTAACGGAGTACCACAGAAATTATATGTTTGTGCTTCCTGCCTTAGATCTGGTAAAGTTGAGAGAGCTTAGTAAGCTGTTTAAGAACCATCGCGATGCGGTGGTTCTTTTTTTATGTCATTGAATCAACTGTCAAGAACTCCACCACATTCGCAAAACAGCACGCTCCCATTACAGCCGCAAGGTCAATACCTCGATGCCTTACCTGCAGGAAAACAACAGATAGGAAAGCAAAAGGCTTCCCGCTATCAGAAGGATTCCTATACACCCTCCTCCTACGATATACATAAGAAGCATTCCCATAGCAAACCAAAACAATGTATATCCCCAGATTCGTTTCATTTTTCCCACCAAAAAAAACATATATTATTTATAATATATGCCTCTTTTGTAAAAATACCATATTATTCTATTATTTTTCTTCATTGTCTGCGTCATCAGCCGCATCTACAATGTCATCAAAAGTCAGGTCCTCATCGCCTTTTCCCGAAGTAAATTTATTAACAATATCCGGAACCATGTCCAAAATCTTTGTCATACCATCCTGATTTTTGATGTTTACAAGCTTTGTCTGTCCATTCTGAATAACGAGCACGGCACTTGGATTAATTTTTCCGCCCATACCGCCGGCACCATTATTTTTCTTTTCCTGTGAAAATGCACCGGCTGCGACACCGAACGATACATCCACCAATGGTAAAATGATGGTATCTCCGATGTGAATGGCATCTCCAACAACCGTCTTTGTGGTAATAAAGCTGTCCATTCCTTTAAA
>URYB01000199.1 GCA_900552085.1 uncultured Lachnobacterium sp. | reverse complement strand
TCTGAACTCCAGTCACATGTCAATCTCGTATGCCGTCTTCTGCTTGAAAAAAAAATATCCTGTATTCTTATGACTTCCAGACGCAGGAAGGCAGACAAAATTATGTGGACCAGATTGAAAAAGGCACATCCGGCAATCTGCGCGATGATGTGGAAGTTACCGCGGACAGTCATATTCTGACACTTTCCACCTGTATCAGTGGAAAAGCAAAAAATCGTTATTTAGTACAGGCAGTATTGCTCAATGAGGATGATTTATGATGCAATGCAAAGTGGAAATGGAATCAAATCTGATTTTAGATGCTGTGTCCGGATTACAGTTTTACGACGGAGCGGATGTGTATATCAGGGAATTGCTTGCAAATGCCATTGATGCTTGTAATACCCGCGCAGCACTGGAGTACAGCTGGGGTACTGAGTTCCTGGAAATGGAAGAGGCGCGTATGATGAACTCCATGCGAACCCCATACCAGCCTAAGATTTCAATTGCATACAATTCCATGACGCAGAGACTGACGGTGGAGGACAATGGAATCGGTATGAACGGTCAGGACATCGAGCGATATGTATCCAAAGTCGGAAAGAGTTATTATACGAGTGAGTCGTTTGGAAGGCAGCAGCTGGACTATGAACCGGTTTCGCAGTTTGGCATGGGAATGTTGTCATGCTTTACCGTTTCGAGGGCAATGCTGATTGAGGCAAAGAAAGACAAGTGTGTAAATACTGCATGGAATATCGCAGATCAGCAGGAGATTGAAGCAATCACTGCAAAATGGTTAGAGGGAACCGATGAAATTGAATATATCACATCAAATCGTGGCACATCAGGAACAAAGATTACTTTAGTGTTAAAACCGCAGTATGCCATGCGCCTGACACATCAGGGAATGGTACAGGCCGTCCGGCGTTATCTGATGTATCCGCCGTTTCCAATCGAGGTTGTATATGACCAGAAGAAAGCCGTTCTCGAAGATCCGAATCCGATTTTGGATAATCCCCTTGCCGATATTGCCGGTATTGTATCGATCCCGATTGCGGATGAGGAACTGGAAGGCTTTATCTGGCTATACAATGGTAAATACGAACGGATGCGGGTGGAATCCCGGCTGTACCAGCAGAATTTTCTGGTGGCAGAAGGGGAGGCGTGCAATGGACTGCAGCCGGAATGGGTGCAGCATATGTCCTGCCGGCTTCATCTGAAAAAGCGTTTTCTGACACTTCCGATGAATCGCTCAGGAGTGGTAAAGGATGAAAAATACCAGCAGTTGCGGGAAAAAATCGGACAGAAAATTGTAAAGTATTTTACCAAAAGCCCTTTGACTTTGAATCTGTATCTCAGTGATGGAAAGAAAAGTGTGCTGACAGAGTATGAATCTGAGATGGAATTACTTGCCAAAGCGGTGACGGTTGATGTATTCTTAAAAGGTCAGACAGTGGAACTGCCGATTGATACAATTGTGCATGGCTTTGAGGGAAAAGCCATTCGGATTGCATTTATCACACAGGGACTGTTTGATTATTATCGAAAAAATTATCAGATGGATTTTCGACGGTTCTTAAAAGAAAATAAGCTGATTGTTTTTGAAAAGAACCGGGATATTTTCTGCCAGATGATGGCACCATACCGGAAGTCGCAAAGATACATTATCAGTGATTGCCCGGGAATTATTTACGATGAGATGGTAGCAGATTTCCACATGTTGCGCAGTGTTGTAGCGTATCGGAATGCATATCGTCTGCGCCCGCCGAAGTTGGGCTATGATGAAATATTCTGTTATGTGACGAATAATCAGAGTGGAATTCTGGATATTATAATCAATGAGGATCACATGCTTGCAAAGATGCTGGCACCGGTGCAATATCATCCCAAAGTACATCGGATGATGGCGGTAATTAAAGAAAATATCAAGCAGCGTATTATAAATGCACAGAAGCGTTGGGACAAAATCATTGATTTTGGAGGCTGTTTTATAGATGAATGGAACGATACCAAAAATATCGCGACCGTACAGGCGATGTGGTGTCTGGAAGAAGATTTTGTGGTTTCGCTAAATGAATACGTTTCATCGGTGCTGGACAGCCGGGAACGGGCACAATTAGGACTGATCGCATTTGAGTTTCGCAGAGATGATTTTATAAACTGGTGGTTTGTGCCGGGGGCACAGACGAAATGAGGGTAGAAATGGAAGAGCGTATAATCGAGGAAATCGGGCAGGACAGCCAGAGTGAGATGGAAAAAACACAGAAAGAAGCAGTGTTGGAAGCCGACAACAAAGAGAAAAATAAACGTCCGGCATGGAAAGAAATTCTAAGCTGGTGCATGACGCTTTTGGCGGCTTTTGTACTGGCGATTGTCTTAAAAAATTATGTAATTATCAACGCGACAGTTCCGACAGGGTCCATGGAGAATACCATTGAACCGGGGGATGATCTGTTTGGATTTCGTCTCGCATATAAATTTGCGGAACCGGAGAGAGGAGACATTGTCATATTCCGGTTTCCGGATGATGAAAGTCAGAAATATGTAAAGCGTGTAATCGGTCTTCCGGGTGAGAAAGTCACCATCACGGAAGGTAAGATTTACATAAATAATTCCGACGTACCGTTGGAAGAAGATTATCTCAAGGAGGACTGGGTGCGTGCGACGGGACCATTTTCATTTGAGGTGCCGGAAGATTCGTATCTTGTTTTAGGAGATAACCGAAACGATTCGTATGATGCCAGATACTGGGAGAATACATATGTAACAAAAGATGAGATTATTGGTAAAGCGTATTTTACGTACTATCCATTCTCACGATTTGGAAGCCTGTATCAGTAATGTACGACAAAATAGAAAAGGAGGCAGTGTAATCATGCCAGAAAATGCAAGTTGTAGTGGGGCAGCAACCTGCTCAAAAGGAAGTTGTGAAGGATGTGCAAGCAAACAGAATCCACAGAGTATGTTAGAAGCGATGAATGCTTATTCGGATGTTAAGCATGTCATTGGAGTCGTCAGTGGAAAAGGAGGCGTCGGTAAGTCATTTGTGACGGCGTCGCTTGCAGTCAAGATGGCAAAAGCCGGATATAAAGTTGGAATCCTTGATGCGGATATCACAGGTCCATCCATTCCAAAGATGTTTGGAGCACATGGACAGGTGGTCGGTGATGACAAGGGAATGTATCCTTATGAAACAAAGGAAGGCATCAAGATCATTTCCATCAATCTTTTGATGGAAGACGAGGAAGCACCAGTTGTATGGAGAGGCCCGGTCATTGCCGGAGCAGTAAAACAGTTCTGGAATGAGACCGTCTGGGGCGAGGTGGACTACTTGTTCGTTGATATGCCACCAGGAACCGGTGATGTACCGCTTACCGTATTCCAGTCACTTCCTGTAGATGGAATCGTCATTGTAACATCTCCGCAGGAGCTGGTTCAGATGATCGTCAAAAAGGCGTTTAATATGGCGAATATGATGCATATACCAGTACTTGGTGTGGTTGAGAACTTCAGTTATCTGAAATGCCCGGATTGTGGCAAGCAGATCAAGTTGTTTGGAGAAAGTCACATCGATGAAGTTGCAGCAGGACTTGGAACAAAGGTTCTTGGAAAGCTGCCGCTTGATCCGGAGTATGCGCAGCATGCGGATGCGGGCGAGTTTTACCAAATGGAGAATTCGTATCTGGATGATGCTGTGGATGTACTGAAAAATATTTAAAATGAAATGGGTTGCCGTTTAGGTGGCCCTTTTTTGATGCGGCAAAGAACTATGTTACTGGTGGGGACAGGCGCAAAAGCACTGGGCGCGAAAAGGCACACAATACATTCTTTGCGGTTTTAGACAGAATTGCAGAAATTGTGGAAGCCTTCCCCTGCCTCTATTTTCGTGTCCGGCTCGCGTTTCGACACCGGCTCGTGTATGTCCGTCTGCCACAGATGCGATCAGCATTTTTAGTCGGTCTAAGTGGTGGGGTTCAGAAATTTTATTATACCCGCTCTCCATTGTGTCGCCCTTCGTAGGATATCATATATCCATAGTAGAACGAGGGCGCAAATGCGACCCGCGAGTACGATATTGTTCATACCCCCTCTAAGACGAACACGAAATACTTCGGACGTCATCTTCGAGAGACGGACACAGCGGCGGGGATGTCGAAACTTGAACGGACGGAAATCATCGAAAGAGCCAGTGGGGAATTTCTTGAAAATTCAAATTCTGGATAACTAACCGCAAATCAGGAGTACCCACGCAGAGCAAGAAAACAACAACTTTGATACCTCACATCTACTCTTAATGTATGTCCAAAAGGAGAACCTGTCAATCATCTTTTGGGCACACTTCGAAAATTTGGAATAATGCGTAAAAAAAGGTACATACTAGCACAGAAGAAAAGGAGGCGCGCATGGAACAACAAAGCAAAAAGAAACACACAGGCAACGGCGTTCGCTGCTACCGCATCGTATTGGGCATCGTCCTTGTCGTCATCATCGTCCTTGCAGGCTGGTATCTGCTGTCCTGCAGCAAAAATGCAACGCCGAAGGAAGGAACGCTTGTAAAGAGCAATTGTGAATATGAAAGAAAAGTATGAAACGGTATATGTGAAAGCAGATATGAACAGCGTCTGCTATGAACCACAGATAAAAATCATGGATGTGATGTCGGTACAGTGCAGTGATCCGGCCATTGCCGCCGGTGTAAAGAATAAAACACTTTATACCTTTAAAAAGGATGTCGGAAAGAAAAAGAAGCGCATCGAAGTATTTTCCATATTGAAAGTGATCGACCTGATCCTGCAGGATTATCCGAATGTGGAGGTTGTAAGTTATGGAGAACAGGATTTTGTTGTGGAATATATCGCATCTCCGATCGCACCGAAATGGAGAGAGTATTTCAAAGTGATATTGTTGTGCATTACCATTTTTTTGGGATCCGCATTTACGATTATGGCATTTAACAATGACATTTCCATCGGGGAAGTGTTTGACCGGTTCTATGGACAGGTGATCGGGCAGAAAAAACCAACGGTGTCAGAAATTGAAATCTGTTATGGGCTTGGCCTGGCAGTTGGAATTCTTGTGTTCTTTAATCATGTTGGCAAAAAGAAAATCACATCCGATCCGACACCGATTCAGGTAGAAATGCGCAAGTATGAAAAAGACATTGATACCACCTTTATTGAGAACGCGGGGCGGAAAGGACATGAGCATGATGTTAATTAGTCACATACTGATGGGGCTGCTGGCAATTGCCTGTGGAATCGCCGTGTCTGCAGGAACATTTGCCTTCATTCTGGTCATCGGTGTAGTTCCGCGTATGATCAAAAAAAATAATATGGCAAATCACATTTTCGCGATTGAAAACAGCATTGTTCTCGGTGTAATGGTTGGAGCAATATTTTCTGTTTTTGAGTGGAA
>URYB01000198.1 GCA_900552085.1 uncultured Lachnobacterium sp. | reverse complement strand
CGTCAGGTATCATATCAGCAGGCAGAATCTGTAAAGCAGATTTCACAGGCAGTAGAGCAGGTAAGTGGTGTTGTTCAGGCAAACTCCGCAACATCCGAGCAGATATCTGCTACCAGTCAGGAACTTTCTGCTTCTGCGGAAGGACTCGATGAAATGATTTCCGGATTCCAGATTCGTAAGTAGTTTGTATTTAATTTAAAACTTGCCAAAGAGCAGTCGTATGTGCTTATATAGAGAGTATAAAGATGACTCTGACACCGAAACCAAGGTTGAGGTGAAAGGTATAGCATAGAACGACTGCTTTGTGTTTTCAGACATAAGGCTTATTTTGTATAAATCAGGCTGTACCTTTCGAGGTACAGCTTTTTTGCGTAAGGAGAAACCAATGTAAATGTGGGGAACTGTATGCAAATCAAAAAGGAGAAAAAATGGAAAATAACACAAGAATCGCACTGATCGGTATCATTGTGGAAAAGGAAGAATCCGCAGAACCATTGAATCATTTACTGCATGAGTACAGGGAATGTGTTGTGGGACGTATGGGGATTCCTTACCGCGACAAGGGAGTGAATATTATCAGCGTTGCGGTGGATGCGCCACAGGACACCATCAATGCATTGTCTGGTAAAATCGGAAGATTAGAAGGGGTGAGCGCAAAGACAGTTTATGCAAACATTAGTGGAAATCATTGATCAGATAAAGAATGAGCAGACAATTCAGCGTGAGCAGTTGCAGACGCTGCTTACGACGACAGATGAGCAGGCAATCAGTTATCTGCGTGATACAGCCAGAAAAGTTGCGGATGATATTTATGGAAAACAGGTGTTTATTCGTGGACTGATCGAGTTTACGAATTACTGTAAAAATGACTGTATTTATTGTGGAATCCGAAGGAGCAATCTGAATGCGCAGCGATACCGTCTGACGGAAGAAGAAATTTTATCCTGTTGTGCAAACGGATATGAGTTGGGATTTCGAACTTTTGTCTTACAAGGGGGAGAAGATCCGTATTTTTCGGATGAACGGATTTGTGATATTGTAGCAAAAATCAAACAGGACTATCCGGATTGTGCGGTGACACTTTCGATTGGAGAGAAGGATAAGGCAAGCTATCAGGCGTTTTATGATGCAGGAGCGGATCGCTATCTTTTGCGCCATGAGACCGCTGATAAAACGCATTATCAGAGTCTGCATCCGGCGGAAATGTCATTCCAACACAGGATACAGTGCCTGTATGATTTGAAAGAAATCGGTTATCAGGTTGGCTGCGGATTTATGGTAGGTTCGCCGGGACAGACTGTGGACACGCTGTATGAGGATTTGATGTTCATCAAAAAACTGCAGCCGCATATGGTTGGAATCGGGCCTTTTATCCCACAGAAGGACACACCATTCGGACAGGAACCGGCAGGAACAATGGAACAGACCCTGCGGCTTTTGAGCATCATAAGGCTGATTCATCCCCATGTGCTTTTGCCATCGACAACGGCACTGGGAACGATCCATCCCCTTGGAAGAGAGAAGGGGATTCAGGCAGGTGCGAATGTTGTGATGCCGAATTTGTCGCCGGTTGCAGTCCGGGAAAAGTACAAATTATATGATAACAAAATATGTACCGGAGACGAGGCCGCAGAATGCCGTCATTGTATGGCCCGACGGATGGAGAGCGTCGGATATCAGGTTGTTGTTTCCAGGGGCGATTTTAAAAAATAGCTTAATAGTTATAACATGATATAAACACTAGGAGGAAAGTATGTATAACGTAAAATCATTAAAAGCAGATGAATTTATTTCTGACGAGGAAATCAAAGAGACACTTGCCTACGCAGATGCCAATAAGGACAATATGGAAGTGATTGATGCCATTATTGCCAAAGCAAAAGAGCGCAAGGGCCTGACACACCGGGAGGCATCCGTTCTTCTGGCATGTGAAAATGAAGAAAAAATACAGGAAGTATATGAGCTTGCCCAGCAGATCAAAAAGGACTATTACGGAAACCGTATTGTGTTGTTTGCACCTTTGTATTTATCCAATTACTGTGTAAATGGATGTGTATACTGTCCATATCATTTAAAAAATAAGCATATTGCAAGAAAGAAACTGACACAGGAAGAAATTGTAAACGAAGCTACTGCTTTGCAGGATATGGGACACAAGCGTCTGGCCATTGAAGCAGGTGAGGATCCGGTAAATAATCCGATTGAGTATATTCTCGAATGCATCAATACCATTTACAGTATCAAGCATAAAAACGGCGCAATCCGTCGTGTAAATGTAAATATTGCGGCAACGACAGTAGAAAATTACCGCAAGTTAAAAGAAGCCGGAATCGGTACATACATTCTTTTCCAGGAAACATACAACAAAGAGGGCTATGAGCAGCTGCATCCGACAGGACCAAAGCATGATTATGCATACCATACCGAAGCAATGGACCGTGCGATGGAAGGTGGCATCGATGATGTAGGACTTGGTGTATTGTTCGGACTTGAAGGATACCGCTATGAATTTGCAGGACTTCTGATGCACGCCGAGCATCTTGAGGCTGTTCACGGAGTAGGACCACATACCATCAGTGTTCCTCGTGTGAAAAAAGCGGATGATATTGATCCAAGTGCTTTTGATAATGGTATCAGCGATGATACTTTTGCAAAGATCTGTGCATTGATCCGTATTTCGGTTCCATATACCGGTATGATCATTTCTACAAGAGAGAGCCAGGCAGTACGTGAAAAGGTATTACCACTTGGAGTATCCCAGATCAGCGGTGCATCCAGAACCAGTGTCGGTGGATATGCAGATCCGGAAGCAGAAAAACTTGCAGATGAGACTTCGGAGCAGTTTGATGTCAGCGATCAGAGAACGTTAGATGAAGTTGTGAACTGGCTGATGAAAATGGGATATATTCCGTCATTCTGTACGGCATGTTACAGAGAGGGAAGAACCGGAGACCGTTTTATGGCGCTTTGCAAGAGCATGCAGATTTTAAATTGTTGTCATCCAAATGCGCTTATGACCTTAAAAGAATATCTGGAAGATTATGCAAGTGAAGAGACAAAGAAGATCGGTATGGAACTGATTGACCGTGAGATTGAGAAGATTACAAATCCAAAAGTAAAGCAGACAACTTACGAGCACATTCATGATATTTCTGAAGGAAAACGTGACTTCCGTTTCTAATATGGGAAAGGATGAAGAACATATGGCAGTAACATTGAATGATACACCTTCCGCAAACCGCCTGCATATAGGAATTTTTGGAAAAACCAACAGTGGCAAATCTTCGTTTATCAATGCTTTTACCAATCAGGAAGTTTCTATTGTTGCAGATGTTGCGGGAACGACCACCGATCCGGTCTATAAAGCAATGGAAATTCATCCGCTTGGTCCATGTACGATCATCGATACCGCAGGTTTTGACGATGAGAGTATGCTTGGCGAGCAGCGTATCGAACGAACGAAATTAGCCGCGGAAAAAACAGATCTCGCAGTGATTCTTTTTGCGGCTGATGAAAAGCAGGGACTTGCGGCATGTGTACAGGAACTGAAATGGTATCGCTTTTTTAAAGAAAAGAATACACCGGTTCTTCTTGTAATCAACAAAGTGGATCTTGCAGATGCAAAGATGATGCAGGAAGAAATAAAAAAAGAGACCGGAGAGGATGCGCTGGTTGTAAGTGCAAAGACGCGTGCCGGCATGGATCAGGTGAAAGAAGCATTATCCCGAAAAGTCCCGGAAAATTTTGGGGAGCGTCTGATCACTGGAGATCTGGTAAGCGAGGGAGATCTGGTTATGCTTGTAATGCCACAGGACATTCAGGCACCCAAGGGAAGACTGATCCTGCCACAGGTGCAGACAACCCGGGAATTGCTGGATAAAAAATGTCAGATTATGAGTGTGACAACCGATCAGATGGTTCCGGCGCTGGCAACTTTGGCTAAGCCGCCAAAACTGATCATTACGGATTCGCAGGTGTTTGCGTATGTGTACGAAAATAAGCCAAAGGAAAGCATGCTTACTTCGTTTTCTGTGTTATTTGCAGCTTATAAGGGAGATCTGCCTTATTATGTGGAAGGTGCAAAGCAGATCGACCGTATGACAGAAAATTCGCATGTGCTGATTGCGGAATGCTGTACACATGCACCGTTGAGCGAGGATATTGGAAGAGTGAAGATTCCACGGATGCTTCGAAAACGTTTTGGAGAAAACATGCAGATCGATCATGTGAGCGGAACTGATTTTCCGGAAAAACTGACAGGGTATGATCTGATTATTCAGTGTGGAGCGTGTATGTTCAATCGGAAATATGTGCTTTCACGGATCGACCGTGCGAAGGAGCAGACAGTACCTATGACCAATTATGGAGTGACGATCGCTCACCTTACCGGAATTCTCGATCATGTCGTTATGCCATAGAATAGTTAGTTGAGGTATGAATTGTTGGAACAGGTAATTGTGAAAAATCAGTCGGAAGAATATATGGTTACCGTGATCAGGTCCAAACGAAAAACGATGGCACTTCAGGTAGGGCTGGACGGAACTGTCGTGGCAAGGGTTCCAAACCGGGTGGCAAAGAAAGAGGTGCTGCGCTTTTTGGACTCCCATGCGGCGTGGATCGCTGATGCAAAGCAGAAGATGGCACGGCGGCAACAGGAAAAGCAGGAGTATCGAAGTCCGTATGAAATTCCTGCATATGATTCTCTGTCGAAGCGTGAGAAAGATGAAATCCGGGCGCATTTTATGGAACGATTGATGTATTATGCACCAAAGATCGGTGTGACGTTCGAACGAGTTGCAATCCGGAACCAGAAAGGACGTTGGGGAAGCTGCAGCAGTAAAGGAAATCTCAATTTCAATTATCGCCTGCATTATCTGCCACAGGAGCTGATGGACTATGTTGTGGTACATGAACTTTCGCACCGGATTCATATGAATCATTCACGGGATTTCTGGGCTTTGGTCGGGCAGTATGATAAGGATTACAAACTGCATCAGACACAGCTTCGAAATATTGGGATTGACAAATAGAAAAAAAGGGTTTAAAGTATACGAATAAAGAGAAACCGATGAGAAAGAGGAGTAGACTTATCCGGATATCACAGAGAGCTGCAGGTGGTGTGATGCAGTATGGAAGGATTTGTTGAATGGACTTTCGAGGGTGGCCCAAAAGGAAATCACTTAGTAGGCGTCACCGGGAACCGAACCCGTTACCAATTCGGCATGTATGACATCGTACGTGAAAGAGTGGACATTTGTCAATTTGAGTGGTACCGCGATAATAAGATTTTATTACCGTCTCAAGCATTTTTGCTTGAGGCGGTTTTTTTATGAAAGAGAGGAAAAAGATTATGAAGAAAAAAGTATTAGCTATGGTATTATCTGCAGTATGTGCAATGGGACTGCTGGCAGGATGTGGATCAGGAAA
>URYB01000197.1 GCA_900552085.1 uncultured Lachnobacterium sp. | reverse complement strand
TGAATTATGCGAATCTTTTGATGGATTTTTAAAAGAAGGAAAAGACATCTTACATTTAACACTTTCTTCTGGCATTTCCGGTGTAATTAATTCTGCAAAAATTGCACAGTCTATGATGCAGGAAAAATATCCGGATCGAAAGATTTATGTTATTGATTCTCTGGCTGCATCTTCCGGATATGGATTACTTATGGATAAACTCGCAGATTTGCGAGAAGAAGGAAAAACAATTGATGAAGTATATGCGTGGGCAGAGGAACACAAGAAAGAAGTGCAGCATTGGTTTTTTACGAGTGATTTAACATTCTTTATTAAGGGCGGACGTGTTTCAAAGACGGCCGGTTTTATTGGCGGAGTTATGAATATTTGTCCATTGCTTAATGTGGACTTTGAGGGAAAACTGATTCCGAGACAAAAGGTGCGCACAAAGAAAAAAGTAATACAGGCAATTGTTGGAAAGATGGAAGAAAATGCAAAGGACGGTTTGGACTATAGTGGAAAGTGTTATATTTCACAGTCGGCTTGTCTGGAAGATGCACAGGCAGTTGCTAAACTTATCGAAGAGAAATTCCCGAAATTAAATGGAAAGGTAGAAATTTATTCTATCGGAACAACAATCGGAAGTCACACAGGTCCGGGAACAGTAGCTCTGTTCTTCTGGGGAAAAGAAAGAATAGATTAGAAAAAATAAAAGAGGAATTAAACAATGGAGATTATAGAAATATTAAAAGCTGTTTTGTTTGGCATTGTGGAAGGTATTACGGAGTGGCTGCCAATCAGCAGTACAGGACATATGATTCTGCTGAATGAGATTATGCCTTTGAAAGTAAGCGATGAGTTTTATAGTATGTTCGAAGTGGTCATACAGTTAGGTGCGATTATGGCAGTTGTCATTCTGTTCTGGAGTCAGATTTGGCCATTTGGAAAGAAAAATAATAATGAGCCTTTAACAAAAAAAGGAATCGGCGCATGGATTAAAACGGACATTTTTAAATTATGGTTTCATATATTAGTGTCTGCGGTTCCGGCAGGAATTATCGGAATTTTGTTTGATGAAACGTTTGAACGTTTGTTTTATAACTATACAACAGTTGCAATTATGTTGATTTTGTTTGGTGTTGCATTTATTGTAGTTGAGACACGGCACAAAGGAAAAAACGCGAAGATTAATGCACTTGCAGACATCGGCTATGATACAGCAATTTTGATTGGATTGTTTCAGGTGATCGCAGCGGTGTTTCCGGGAACCTCACGTTCCGGAGCGACAATTGTCGGAGCTTTATTGATTGGTGTTTCGAGAACGGTTGCAGCTGAATATACATTCTTCCTTGCTGTTCCGGTTATGTTTGGAGCCAGCCTTTTGAAAATCTGGCGCTTTGGTTTACATTTCTCACTGGATGAGGCAGTTATTCTGATTGTAGGAATGGTCGTTGCTTTTGTTGTATCTCTCATCGTGATTCAATTTTTGATGGGGTATATTAAAAAGCATGATTTTAAAGTCTTTGGATGGTATCGGATTGTACTTGGCGCGATTGTGTTGATCTGCGGAATGTTAGGTGCAATTCATGGTTAAATTGTATTATGCCAAAATTACAAAACTGTATGATGAAAAATGTTTTGAAGAAAAAATAAGACAGATAAAAGAAAAAAGACAGGTTCGTATTCTTGAACATTGTCAGAAGAAAGATCGCTGCCGGAGTCTGGCAGCGTCTTTACTTTTAAAGAAGGCTTTGGAAGAGGAGGGGATTTGTTATGAAGAGACCTGCTTTACGAAAGAACAGGGAGGAAAACCGAAACTTTTACAGAACGGTCTTTTCTTTAATCTGGCACATGCGCAGGAAATGGCTGTATGTGTGATTTCTGACCAGCAAGTAGGGGTTGATGTGGAAAGAAGAGACCGGCTGGAAGGAAAAGAGCAAAGCCGTAAATTACAGATTGCAAAAAAAATATTAACTCCGGAAGAATGGAAACTTTGGGAAAAAGCTGGCTGTCAGACAGAAGAACTGATTTCTGTTTGGACAAAAAAAGAAAGCTATGTGAAAATGACGGGGAAAGGACTGACCGAAAATCTTACAACAGTGGATACTTTATCCAATGCGTTTTATCAGCAGATATTGGTGGATGATGGATATGTGATATCTGTATGTACTGCTTTGGAAAACGAGCGTGCGCAGGTAAAGGATTTGTCGGAGTACCTGTGAATATGGTTGGAAACAATTAAAAAAATTGATTGCATGCGCGCATTGGAGATGTTAGGATATTACAGGAGGCGTAAAAAATGCATGACGAGTTAACAAAAAAAGATATTGAAAAGATGGAAGCGGAGATAGAACACCGTAAGCTGGTGGTCCGCAAGCAAGCGTTAGAAGATGTAAAGGAAGCTCGTGCGCAGGGGGACCTGAGCGAGAACTTTGAGTATAAAGCTGCAAAGAAATTTAAGAATGAAAATGAAAGCAGGATTAGATATCTTGAAAAAATGATTAAAACTGCTGTGGTAATTTCGGAGGATTCGCCATCTGACGAGGTTGGAATGAATAATACGGTGGATGTGTATTTCGAAGAGGATGATATGGTTGAAACTTATAAGCTGGTGACAACTGTGCGAAGCAATTCTTTGAAAAATTTAATCAGCAGGGAATCTCCGCTTGGAGCTGCAATTTATGGGCATAAAGTTGGAGACCGCTGCGAAGTTAAAGTAAACGACAGTTATTCCTATTTTGTGGAAATCCGCCGCATTGAAAATACAGTGGATGATGGAACAGACGAGTTACGCAAGTTTTAAAATTATACGGACAGGTGGTAAAAATGAAAGTATCAGAATTATTGAAAACAGATCAGGTGACAATTTCGGTTGAACTTTTTCCACCGAAGAAAGGGTCACAATTGGAAAATTATAAGGCAATTGTTGGGCAGATGGCAGAATTAAAGCCATCGTATATCAGTTGCACTTATGGCGCTACAGGTGGAACCAGTGATTACACAGTAGAAATTGCGGATACCATCAATTCCTATGGAATTCCGGCAATTGCACATCTTACCTGTGCTTCTTCTACCAAAGAAAAAGTACAGTCGGTTATCAAAGAATTAAAAGAACGAAATATTGAGAATATTCTTGCACTTCGCGGAGATATTCCGGAAAATGCTGACTTCCCGTTGCCGGATCAGTATCATCATGCGATAGAACTGATTGGAGAAATCAAAGAGATTGGAGACTTCTGCATAGGAGGCGCATGTTATCCGGAAGGTCATCCGGAGGCCGCTACCATGGAAGAGGATCTGCAGCATCTGAAAGAAAAAGTGGATGCGGGATGCGATTATCTGACAACACAGATGTTTTTTGACAACAATGTGTATTACCGTTTTTTATATAAGGCTTTGGCAAAGGGAATCAATGTTCCGGTTGTTCCTGGTATTATGCCAGTTACCAATGCTGCACAGGTAAAACGCACGATATCCCTGACTGGAAATCTTGTACCTGCTAAGTTTTTGAGTATTGTAGATCGGTTTGGCAATGATCCGGAAGCTATGAAACAGGCAGGAATTGCGTATGCGACTGAACAGATTATTGACTTGATTGCAAATGGTGTGAATCATATTCATATTTACTCTATGAATAAGCCGGATGTGGCAGGGGCAAATATGGATAATCTTTCGAAAAATTATTTGAGGAAAAAAAAAAAATAAAAATTGTTTTTTCTTTGCGAAAATAGAAGAAATACGAAAAAAGTCGATTTTATTATATTATCGACTTTTTATGTAGAATTAAAGAAATAGAAGTGATATAATAAAACTGTTATGCGGAAAGGGGGTTAGCAATGCTGACAGTTAATTCACTGGGGAAATTTCAGATTACAGATGGCAACGTGGTTGTGGGGGACGATGAACTGCGTTCAAATATGCTATCAAAATTATTACTTTATATTTTATTATATCGTGATAAAACATTAACAATAGAGGATATAACAACAGCAGTATGGCAGGATGATGAAATAGAAAACCCGGCGGGTGCATTGAAAAACTTAATGTATCGCTTACGCAAGATATTGTCAAAATATTTCGGAAATCAGGATTTTATTTTGACGAACAGAGGATCGTATCGCTGGAATTCACAAGTGAGTGTTAACTTTGATATCGAACAGTTTGACAAACTTATGAATGAAGCAAAACAGGAAAATTCTCTTGAAAAGGCAGAACTTCTTTATGAGCAGGCGATTGCTCTTTATCAGGGGGATTTCATGGTCCGTCTGACAGATATGCATTGGATTTTGACATTACATACCTATTACCATTCATTGTATTTGTCGTGTGTAAAAGCTTTGTCTGAGATTTATCTGAAATTGGAACGATATGAAAATCTCGAGAAAATCTGTACGGATGCGCTTAAGCTTGAGAGTGGTGACGAAGAGCTTTACTGTTATCAGATTGAAGCTCGTATGCGATGCGGCAAAGTGAACCTGGCAATGGAGTCTTATGAGAAAGCCAGAGAGATTATGGAAAAGGAACTGGGCGTCCGAAAGACGACAATCCTGAACAAAGTGTACGATGAACTGATGAAAATCAGTAAAGGGGGCAGTTCCTACAATATTGAAGAAATTAAAGAAGATATTGAAGAATCCAATCCTACTGGCGTTTTTATGTGCGGATATCCGATTTTTAAGGAAATCTATCATTTAGAAGCAAGAAAAAGTACGCGTTCTGAGGAACCGGAGAATCTGGTACTTCTTACCGTACAGGCTCGCGAAATAGAGGAACCTGCAGTTGCTGAATTCCGTGTAAAACAGGTGATGGCCGGACTTGAAGAAACAATTGGAGAGTGTCTGCGCGTCGGAGATGTAGCAGCAAAATATAGCGATACACAGTTTATTTTGCTTTTGCCGACCTGTACACAGGAACTGGCGATGCTTGTGGCAAATCGGATTATTTCAAGATTGTATGCAAAAAACAGCAATTATAAGAAGGTAAATGTTAAAATTAACGTGGAAGAAGTATCCATGAATGGAAAATTGGTGGATTAAATAAAGTTGAAAAACAGGAAAGAAAAACAGGGTCTGTGGAAAACAGATACCTGTTTTTCTTTTTTTGAGGATAAAATTTCTGCGTGTGACCTCTGTGTGACTAATGATTGTTATATTTGTTTGTATGAAAATGCAAAAGTAGATTTTTTATATATTTTTCAGGAGGTCGCAGGATGAAATCTGCAGGTTTATTTAAAAAGGCAATTGCATTAACGATGAGTACATCAATGCTTTTGGGCTCCGGGGGCTATACGAAAGCGTTTGCAGGCACATCAGAAGGCACAAAAAGCGTGGAAGATACAACCGCCGTCGTTGATGCAGACACATATGAAAGTGATGCAAATACTGTGACTACTAGCGTGCCGGCAGGGACAAGAACATTTTTTTCGGCGCAGTTTCTTGATTTTGATATGAATAATATCAATGCGGAAACTTTA
>URYB01000196.1 GCA_900552085.1 uncultured Lachnobacterium sp. | reverse complement strand
CGGTGACACTTAGCGTCCGTCTTGCAAATCAGCCAATCAGGTATAAGCCGATTCCGGAACTGCAGGGTGCGAGAGCACTTGTGGTTGATGATGATATTGATACCTGCCGTAGTGTCTGCAAGATGCTCCGAAGCATTGATATGCAGCCAGACTGGACTGTGACGGGGAAAGAAGCTGTTCTCCGTGCGCAGGATGCAGCTGAGTTGAATGATGAGTATCAGGTTTATATCGTGGATTATCTTATGCCGGACATGAATGGAATTGAAACAATCCGCAGAATCCGCAGGGTGATCAGGGAAGATGTACCGATCATTGTATTGACGGCATACGATTGGAGTGATTTTGAGAAAGAGGCAAGAGAAGCCGGTGCAACTGCTTTTGTTGCAAAGCCTATTTTCATGTCGGAATTAAGAAGTGTGTTGACGCAGCCAGTCCAGATGGAAGAACAGAAATTTGAAAGCACAGATGATTCCTATGATTATAGTGGAAAAAGGGTTCTTCTTGTAGAAGATAATGAACTGAACCGGGAACTTGCGACGGTAATACTGGAAGAAACGGGAATGGTAATTGACTGTGCAGAGGATGGTATCGAGGCTGTTAATATCATCAATGAAGCTCCAGAGGATAAATATGATCTGGTATTAATGGATATCCAGATGCCGAGAATGGATGGTTATACGGCAACAAGAGAAATTCGTACACTGTCTAATAACAGGAAAGCAAATATTCCAATCGTTGCAATGACTGCGAATGCCTTTGATGAAGATCGAAGAAAAGCGTTTGAGTGTGGCATGAATGGTCATATTGTAAAGCCAATTGATATGAAAGAAATAGCCAAGGTGTTTGATCAGATTTTTAGAGTTGAAAAATAGGAAGCAGCATGTGAAGTTATTTAACGATGGATGTCTGCGTTGATGAGGAAATCCGTTCTTTCCGATATTGTTTTGGAGTAATTCCATGCTTTTGTTTAAAAGCTTTGATAAAATGACTGCAATCTGCAAAACCGGTTTCCTGACTGATATAGTTTAAATCCAGTTTTGTAGAAATCAACAGTTCTTCTGCTTTACACATGCGGATAAAAGCAATGTATTTTTTGCAGGATTGTCCATACAGTTCACGAAAACATTTGGCAAAGTAAGGATAGCTCATATGGCACCGTTCAGCGAGTTCTTCCACTTTCAGATTGTCCTGCATGTGGCTGTCGATGTATTCGGTAATATAATAAATACTGTCTTCATCATCAACATTCTGAAAATGTTCCGTGTCAAAACCGTTTTTCTGCCATTCACGCAGAATCATAATAAGAAGGGTGCTGATATAAGACTGCACCATATCCTGATAGCGGTATTGCTGGCCGTACATTTCTTCACGGCTTTTTTCAAAAATCCATTTTACCTGAGAATTGTTGAGTTCATCAGCACGAAAACACAGAGAGGCGCTTTTTTCCCCTTTTGCACTTCGGAAAAGCGACTGAAAATGGATTCCGGCACCCGCACTTAATTTTCCCATATCAAATTTCAAAACATAATATTTCAGAGTCTGATTCGATACACCGTAGATGGCATGCACCTGATAGGGAAGAAAAAGCATCATATCTCCCGGTTCGGTCACAAAAGTATTGTCATCACAGTTCATGATGGCTGTGCCTTCGACCATATAGATAATTTCCATAAAATAATGCCAATGTGGGTGGATCGGAAAATTTTCAACCGCGGTATCGAAAAGAAAGCATTCATAAGGCGTCTGAAGAGAATCCGAATATTCAAAAAGTGAGTTCATAAAATATTCTCCCGATAGGTTTTTACAATTTTTAGATATTTTTATTATATCTGCATTCAGGAGAAAATGCTATATTGGCTATACAAAAAATACGAGATTGTAAAGGAGAACTTTTTTATGAATAACATTCCTTATATTTGTGGAGTAACATTTGCACCGTTTGTACCAGCGGGAAGCTTTTCGCAGGAGCGTGCACGTCAGAGTTTGCGGACAATGAAGGAGAATACTAATGCAAATTTTGTTATTCTTGCACCGAACGGCTTACAGGAGACTCCTCAGTCAGAAGAGATTTGTTATACTTCTGCAGCAACCATGACGGATGATGAATTAAAAGGTATGATTGAATATGCGCAGTCACTGGGACTTCGTGTTGCCTTAAAGCCGACAGCAAACTGCAAAAATGGAACATGGAGAGCACATATTAACTTTTTTGATGAAGATGTGCCATGCGAACCAAAGTGGGGCAACTGGTTTGCTTCCTACATGGATTTTCAGTCACATTATGCAAGAATATCGCAGGAGATGGGATGTGAGATGCATATTGCCGGATGCGAGATGGTAATGTCGGAACACCGGGAAAAAGAGTGGAGACAGACAATTGCTGAGATACGGAAAGATTTCAAAGGTCTTGTTTCTTATAATACAGATAAATATCAGGAACACAATGTGCATTGGTGGGATTGTGTGGATGTGATTTCATCCAGCGGCTATTATCCGATTGATGATTGGGAAAATCAGTTGAACCGTATAGAAAAAGTTGTAAATCAGTTCCAGAAGCCATTTTTCTTTGCGGAAGCCGGTTGCATGTCGACTGCCGGATCAAAAAATGTGCCAAACGACTGGACTATTCGTGGAGGCATTGATCTGCAGGGACAGGCAGACTGGTACCAGGCCATGTTTGACGCCTGTGAGAAGAGAAATTGGGTGAAAGGCTATGCGCTTTGGTCATGGACCGATCGTCTGTATGCGGCATCACAGGCTGAGAATCATTGCGATTATGAAATTTTTGCGAAGCCTGCAGAAGTTGTAGTAAAAAATCATTATCAGAAAAAAGCACAGGCTTAATTTTTACGGTAAAGGGTAGCGAGTGAAAGATGATATTGTAATAAATAATAAAATAGTTTGACGAATCTTGTGATAATTGTGAAATTATGCTAAAATATGGAATAAATAAGAGCTCAGGGAAGGAGCACAGCATATGAAGAAAAAAGACACAAAAGCAAGGATGCAGATTATTTTTGGAGCACTGATATTAGCGCTTTTTTTCAGTGCAGAGCTTTATATGATGATCAATTATTCTGACAAATATCTGATTATTGCCGGAATCGCATTGGTTGAACTTATCTTTTTATATGTAATTATTCAGGGGATTTTTACATTAAAGGACGAAAAAGAGGTAAGAAATGAAGAGCAGTACGATAATGTATTTAAATCCGAAAAAGCATCTTATCTCATGTTGAAAAAGTATTTTGAGGAATTTGAGGACAAGCTCAATTATCTTGAGAAAGCGTCAAAGATTCCTACAGAAGAGATTGTAAATGCACAAAAGGGCATTGCAAAAGTGATTATGAACCGTAATCGTGAAGGATCTGAGGCTATGATCAGCACGACGGAGCAGATTGCAGAGCAATTGACAGAAGTGCAGAAACAGTCAGAGGCTTTACAGTCATTATTGGCAAGCTGCAAAGACGAAATTATTGTTTCCCAGAAAGCAGCCGGTGATTCCAGTGAAAAATCTGTGCAGATGCAAATCCAGGATCTGGTGGTTCAGATGAAGGATATGGAACTTCGATTGAATGCAGCGCTTGCGCAGAATCAGAAAGTGATAGTGCAGTCAGCTCCAGTTTCATATGCCACTGCGCCGGAATCAATCTCGGAGCCAGTCGTAGCACCAGAACCAATGTCGGCACCAGAGCCGGAGCCAGTAGCAGCACCAGAACCAATGCCGACACCAGAGCCGGAGCCAGTAGCAGAACCGGAACCAATTCCGGCGCCAGAGCCGGAGCCAGTAGCAGAACCGGAACCAATTCCGGCGCCAGAACCTGTCGCAGAAGCGGTACAGCCGGCAGCAGAACCTGCACCTGATCCGAATCGGAGTCTGAGTCCGGATGAAATTGCAGCGTTATTTGCAAATATGGGGAATGATTCTGAGCCAGAAGCAAAAGAAGAATCTGTTCCGGAGCCTGAACCGGAAGTGACAGAGGAACCGGTAGCTGCCGAGACAACAGAAGCTCCGGTCGATACCGCACCGCCGATGCCGGATTTATCAGATCCAAATAAAACATTAAGCCCGGATGAGATTGCAGCATTGTTTGCAAACATGGGAAATTAAAAGAGAGAATTATTTATTCGAAATCAAATACCTCCAAAGAGGACAGTACAGAATCTGTTTCTTTGGAGGTGTTTTTATGCCTGAATTATGCTTTTTTGATTGGATGTGCGGCAATATATTTCAATATGCGCACGGTGGTCTGCATGCCTTCGATAGAGATGTGTTCATAAGGACCATGGAAACCGTAACCGCCGGTTCCGAGGTTTGGACAAGGCAGTCCCATAAAGGAGAGTCTGGCACCATCTGTACCGCCGCGGATCGGACGGGAGAGAGGTGTAAGACCTTCCGCAGAGATTGCCTGTTTTGCAAGGTCAACAATCTCCATTTGATTTTCAATAACAGAGAGCATATTTTCATAGGAGTGTTCAATTTCCAAAGTAATGGTTTCTGCACCGTATTTCTGATTCAGGGATGTTGTGATATCTCTGAGTTTTTGTAAGCGGTTTTCAAATTGTGTTTTGTCATGATCACGTATGATAAAGGAGAGCGTTGCACTTGCAACATCTCCTGACATGTCGGTCAGATGGTAGAAACCTTCACGTCCACTTGTGTGTGCCGGCGTTTCGTCGGCAGGGAGCAGCGATACGATTTCACATCCGACCAATGCTGCGTTGATCATGATGTCCTTTGCTTCTCCAGGATGGACATTAACACCTTTGATATGAAACGTTGCGCTCGCAGCATTGAAATTCTCGTAGGCAACTTCCCCTTCGTAATCGCCATCTACGGTGTAAGCGTAATCTGCCTGAAATATGTTCAGGTCAAACAAGTCCGCTCCACAACCGATTTCCTCATCAGGAGTAAAACCAATCCACAGATCACCATGTGGAATCTGTTCTGTAGTTATCTCTTCGATTGCTGTGAGAATTTCTGCGATACCGGCTTTGTCATCCGCACCCAGGAGGGTAGTTCCGTCTGTTGTAATAAGTGTGCGCCCTTTGAGCGCGGCAAGAGATGGAAAATCTTTTAACTTTAAATAGTCACCGCTTCCGGCAAGAAGGACATCTTTGCCGTCGTAATCTGAAATCATCTGTGGTTTGATGTTTTCGCCGGAAAAGTCAGGGGCTGTATCCATGTGGGAGATGAAGCCAATGGCTTTGTAATGTTCCATGCCAGGCGTAGCAGGAAGCTTGCCATACACATAGCAGTGTTCCGTCATGTGAATGTCGGTCAGACCGAGAGACTGCATCTCCAACCGCAGAATCTGGGCAAGAATAAATTCGCTGTCACTGCTTGGAATCGTACCGGACGCTTCATTTGATGTTGTACAATGGCTGATGTAATTAAGAAAACGTTCTTCTACTTTCATGTTAAATTGTTCCTTTCGCATGTGCTTTTTAAAAAAAATAAAAAAATTTGAAAAAAATTGAAAAAAGTGCTTGCATTTATTCTACACATACTATATAATAACTTTTGTCGCA
>URYB01000195.1 GCA_900552085.1 uncultured Lachnobacterium sp. | reverse complement strand
CAAAGTTTCACGGTTTCTGTGGCATCAAGTTTGTTATCCCATGCGTAGGACAACGCTGCTACCATGGCATCTCCCGCTCCGACGGTGGAATGCGCTTTTACGCGAAGTCCCGGACAATGTACCTGCAGATTCGGGCGAATGAACATTGCTCCGCTTTTTCCCATGGATACAACCACTCTCTCGATGCCGGACTCCATAAGTTTCTTTGCAATCAGCAAAAGCTCCTGCTCGCTTGCTACATAATCCATTCCCGCATATTGTTCTAACTCTACACGGTTCGGTTTAATAATGTCCGGTCCTGCTGCCAGCGCCTGTGTAAAAAGCTCGCCGTCTGCATCCAGCAGAACTTTTGCGCCTTTTTTATGTACCATCTCGATGATGCGCTTGTAGATGTCTTTCTCCACGCCCTGCGGCACGCTGCCTGCCAGAACAAAAAGCGTATCTTCTTTGGCATATCCTTCTAATTTTTCAAGCAGTGCCTTGAGGTCATCTTCCCCGATCACCGGACCCGGCTCATTTAATTCTGTCAGTTCTCCGGTCTTTTCGAATACTTTTGTGTTGGTACGTGTCTCGCCTGCCACCTCGATAAAATCACTTTCGATGTTCCATTCTTTCATGACATTCTGAATGATTTTTCCGGTATTTCCTGCGACAAATCCTGTCACAACGCTTTTTCCACCTAATTCATGGATGGTCTTGGAAACATTGATTCCTTTTCCACCCGCATCCAGTTCCACATGCTGGATGCGGTTTAATCCGCCCCGTTCCAGATGTTCCACATCAATGGTCTTGTCAATTGCCGGATTCATGGTTACTGTTACGATCATCAGTCATTTCCCCCTTTTAAAATTTCATATACTTCCTGTGCACTTCCGTTTATGATGCGCTCCATATTTCCCTCTTCGAACGCCTGCTCTGCAATCACCGATAAAATCTGCAAATGTTCCTCTCCGACACCTGCGATGCCGACAACGACTTTTACCGTTTCACCGCCCCAGTCGGTTCCTTCCGGGAAGATCATGACTGCAATGCCGGAAGCTTTGATTTCCTTTTTTGCTTCCTCCACACCATGCGGTAAAGCGAGTTCGTTTCCCATGTATGTAGAAAAGCTTTCCTCTCTCTTTACCATGGCATCCACATAAGATGGATTAACGTATCCGCTGTCCACAAGCATCTGTCCAACCTGGCGGATCACGTTTTCTTTTGTATCAGCCTTGCATCCGACTTTTACATTTTCCGGATATAACAAAGCAGGTTTCTTTTCTTCTTTCTTCGCTTTTTTTGAAAATAACATTTTGTTTTCCTCCTTTTGATAAAGCCTGATTGATTCGTTTTCTACCGCGGTTGTTTTTCGTATTTCTTTTCTATGGCTTAATTATAAGCGCCAAAAACAGGCATTTTCAATTCAAAGAAGATGGGGTTTGGCGTCATCCGATAGTGACATTTTTGAATTCTTGTAATACGAAATTCTTCATGATATGATATACTTAACTTTAGGAAAGAATGATGTTCACAAGGAGATCTGTATATGGTAAATCTGAATATTCCTGTCGGAGTTTCTGATTTTGAAAAGATAAGAGAAAATAACTACTACTATATCGATAAGACCGGTTTTATTGCCAGACTGCTGCAGACGAAATCAGCTGAAGTAACTTTAATTACACGTCCCCGGCGTTTTGGAAAAACACTGGGCATGCGCATGCTCGCAAGTTTTTTTGATATACGAAAAGACAGTCGAAGCATATTTGAAGGTTTGGAAATTACCAGGGATACTGCTCTGTGTAAAGAATGGATGAATCAGTACCCTACACTATTTTTATCATTCAAAGATGTAGATGGTCTTACTTTTTCGAGTGCTTACGATATGTTAGTCTATACCATTGCCGATTTGTTCCAACAGCATCTTTATCTGTTAGAAAGCAATCGTGTCAGCAGTTATGATAAAGAAATCATCCATCATATTGCAGAACGCAAAGCCGATGTCTCTGAAATCAAGCAAAGCCTTGTTCTGTTGACAAAAGCTTTGGCTTCTCATTATGAAAAACCTGCCATTCTATTGTTGGATGAATATGATGTACCAATTGCCAAAGCCAGTACCAACGGTTACTACGACCAGATGCTTGAAGTGATCAAAGGAATGCTCAGCACTGCCTTAAAAGACAACGCTTCGCTCCGATTTGCTGTAATTACCGGGTGTCTGCGCATTGCCAAAGAAAGCATCTTCACCGGAACAAACAATTTCGTATCCGATACGATTGCGGATTGCCGTTTAAATGAATATTTTGGATTTACACAAAGGGATGTGGATCAGTTATTGCATGATGCCAATGCCACAGAACATGCCAAAGATATGAAATTCTGGTATGATGGTTACCATTTCGGAGATGTCGACGTATATTGTCCATGGGATGTCATGAATTATATGCGCGATCTGCAATACAATCCCAATGCGAAACCGGCAAGCTACTGGAAAAACACCAGTGATAATGCCATCATTCGCTCTTTTATTGATTATGCTGGAAATACAATCACACAGAAATTGGAAACCCTGCTTTCCGGCAAGCACATTGTACAGTGGATTGACGAAAATCTTACCTACGATTATCTGCATTCCTCCGAAGATAATCTCTGGAGTATTCTTTATCTCACAGGTTATCTGACGAAAGCCCGCAATGCCGATCTGTCCGAATCGTTGCCAGACGGTGTATCTGCACTGATCATTCCGAACGCAGAAATTCAGGAAATATTTCAAACGACGATTTTGAACTGGTTTCAGGAAAGCGCCCAGACATGGAGTCGCAAAGCCCTGTTCGATGCCGTATGGAATCAGGATGTCGAGACAATCTCTTCCGAAATGACTAAATTATTGCGCAAAACGATAAGTTATCATGACTACAAAGAAGACTATTACCATGCTTTTCTGGCGGGTATCTTTGCCGGAGCCGGCTATATGGTAGATTCCAACAAAGAACATGGAGAAGGTCGCAGCGATGTGATTGTGTATGACGCTCTGACCGGCCGCGTTGCTGTCTTTGAAGCCAAATTTGCAAAATCTCTCAATGATCTGGATGCTGCATGTGAAAAAGCCGTGCGCCAGATTGATGACCGCATGTATGCCAAATCCTTTGAAGATGATTATGATGAAGTAATCTGCTATGGGATTTCCTTCTTTAAAAAACGTTGTGTTGTGAAGAAAAAATGATTTGAATTTTCATTATCCATTATAAAGACAGGAGGGATTCAATGTCCTCTTTAAAGCACTTTGAACTAATAACAATTGAACAATACGAAGCTCTTCCGGAAGATGCTCATACAGAAGTATTTGAAGGAATTCCTTACAATATGGCGAGTCCTTCACAGGAACATCAAACCATATCTATGGAATTATCAACAACAATCAACAATTACATGAAAAAGCGCCAGGGTTCGTGTCGTGTCTTTTGCGCGCCGTTTGATGTAAAGCTGAACGATTCGCCTCTGACAATTGTCCAACCAGATCTGATGGTCATCTGCAATCCAGACAAACTTGATGGGAAACGCTGTAACGGTGCGCCTGATTTTATCATTGAAATCGTCTCCCCGGGAAATCCCGCCGACGATTACATCCGTAAACTTTACTATTATAAAAATGCCGGTGTACGCGAATACTGGATTGTAGATCCTCGTCGCCGAACCATTACAGTGAATTTTTTTGAACAGAATATTTTGAATGTTCAATATTCATTTGAAGCTACGATTAAAGTAAATATCTATGATGATTTGTATATTGATTTTTCAGAGATTGATACGATATTAAATTGATATTTGAAATGATAGGGAAATGCTGGGAGGATTCATCGAATCACTCCCGTTTATTTTGCTTGCAATTGTATAATTATCTTCCTTATATCAGTACCTTATAAATTCTCCTGTATCCAAAATTGCAATTACCTCACAATCACCACATTTCTTTCCTTTAAGCACTCCTTTTTTATTTATAGTCGCAATCTCCTTGGCTTTCCAATCCTCTAATCCTAGTGCTTTCAGCATTCGGCACTTTGTTTTGATTTTCTTCCACTGTTTCCAATAGACCGCTCTGATTCTGCGTCTTGCCCATTCGTCCGTTTTCTGGAGAAGTTTCTTCATGTCTGCAAGTCTAAAATATTCTCCCCATATTGCATTAAAAATCCATCATCTGTACGATATCTCATTCGGACACCATCCATTAGTGACAGTCTTTATCTGGTCTTATAATTTTATTCTATTTTGGCAATAGTAATATACCCAAATCTATACTATAATCATCCCTATCAAATTGATAGGAATACAAAACAACCTATTACGGAAAGAAAAGGAGATCAAAATGGAAAACAGATATGAGTTAAATAAAGAACTGGCACAGATGTTAAAAGGCGGCGTTATCATGGACGTTACCACACCGGAGCAGGCAAAGATTGCCGAGGAAGCAGGCGCATGTGCTGTCATGGCACTTGAGCGTATCCCGGCAGATATCCGTGCAGCCGGCGGTGTATCCAGAATGAGCGATCCAAAAATGATTCAGGGAATCCAGAATGCTGTATCTATCCCTGTTATGGCAAAATGCCGTATCGGACATTTCGTAGAGGCACAGGTTCTTGAAGCAATCGAAATCGACTACATCGACGAAAGTGAAGTACTCTCTCCAGCCGATGATGTTTACCATATCAACAAGAAAAATTTCAAAGTTCCATTCGTATGTGGTGCCAAGGATTTAGGTGAAGCATTAAGACGAATCAACGAAGGTGCTTCCATGATCCGTACCAAAGGTGAGCCTGGTACCGGTGATATCGTACAGGCCGTACGTCATATGCGCAAGATGAACAGCGCAATCGCACAGATCAAAGGCATGCGTGAGGACGAGCTTTTTGAAATTGCAAAGCAGCTGCAGGTTCCATTTGATCTCGTTGCCTATGTACATGAAAACGGAAAACTTCCAGTTGTAAACTTCGCAGCCGGGGGAGTTGCTACGCCTGCTGATGCCGCACTTATGATGCAGCTCGGTGCAGAAGGCGTATTCGTAGGTTCCGGTATCTTCAAATCAGGAAATCCTGCAAAACGTGCCGCTGCGATCGTAAAAGCAGTTACCAACTACACAGATGCCAAGATGATTGCAGAACTTTCTGCCGATTTAGGAGAGGCCATGGTCGGAATCAACGAGCAGGAAATTGAACTTCTCATGGCAGAAAGGGGCAAATAATGACCATTGCTGTATTAGCTGTTCAGGGCGCATTCATTGAACATGAAATGACATTGCAGAAACTCGGTGCAGACTGTATCGAGCTTCGCAAAGCCGAAGACTTAAATCAACCTTATGACGGAATCGTTCTTCCGGGCGGCGAAAGCACTGTTCAAGGGAAACTGCTCCGTGAACTCGGAATGTTTGATACGATTCAGTCACAGATTAGAAATGGTATGCCGGTTCTTGCAACTTGTGCCGGAATGATTCTTCTCGCTGATAAAATTGATGGCGATGATCGTACCCATCTGGCCACGCTTCCAATGACCGTAAAACGTAATGCTTATGGTCGCCAGCTCGGAAGTTTCCATACCA
>URYB01000194.1 GCA_900552085.1 uncultured Lachnobacterium sp. | reverse complement strand
GTTGCTGCATTTGTTGCTGTTGCATTTTCTGCTGCATCTGCATCTGCGCCATGTTTGTATTGGAAGCGGCTCCCATCATTCCACCGCCAACATTGCTTGCCATACCCATTCCCATGAATCCGGCCATTGCTCCGTTTGCGTTGCTTCCGGCTGCCTCAAGTCCACGGGCCATTGCTCCCTGTACATAGCCTTCACGTACGGTAGGATCTGAAAGCATTGCACCTTCGTTTCTCATGTTGAGGAGTTTCTGTGACTCTTCATTATAAGAAATCGTAAGACCGACTGCCTGAATTTCCATTCCTCGCATCTGGTTCCATTCCTGATCCAGAATCGAAGACATGTACTGTCCGAGTTCACGTGCCTTGCTGGATACAAATGAAATACGGTTGCCGTCTGCTGACATCTGATTGATTGCAGCCTGTAAAGCCTCTAAGAACTCTGAGAGATACTGCTCGTTGATCTCTGTAATCTCAACATGATCCTTGTTCTTTGGAATTACTTCCGCATAGAACTGTAATGGATTCACAATCTTGATGGAATATGTACCGTGTGCACGCAGGAACAACTCTGCATTGTAGAATGTATCAAAATAGTTGATCGGCTGTCTTGTTCCAAACTTGATACCTTTGATTTCCTGCAGGTTAATGAAGAAAACCTTCTGCACGGTCGGTGTCTGTCCACCAAATCTCACACGATTGAAAGACTCTTTTAATGTATCGCCAAACTGACCATTGAACATAGATGGCAACGAAGAATTGTCTACCTTATAGTATCCTGGTTCCGCGGTATAATCCACGATTTTACCACCATCGACCAGCAACATAAACTGATTATCATATACATGAATGATAGAACCATTGGTAACGGTATCTTCCGTTCCTTTACGATTTTCCCCCTGGCGAATCTTTACACCACGGGAAAAGACGGTCTGATCTCCCATGTTATCTGCTTCATAGACCTCTAACCACTGGTCTGCAAAAGTGCCTCCAATTGCCTGATTGACTGCTTTAATAATTCCCATTTGCTCCTCCTTAAAATGAACTTAACCTTAGTTAAACATGATTATAATCGACCTGATACAATTTGTGAAGAGACCATACTTTTGTATTGATCGGCACAACATGCGCTCCACAATATTCACAGATCATATTTCCAAGTCCTCGTACCGGTGCTCCACACTGTGGACAGGTCGTGGTAAAAGCATTATCAAATTCTTTTTCTTCCCCATCCTGCACATACAACAATTCTACATTGTATTTTGTCTGCACCTTGCGTTCCTTAGATCCCTCTGTCACATGATCGCCATTTACTTTGTAATGGTAATATTCCACTGCACTTTGAATGACGATAATACAATTCCCCTTATCTTTACGGTAATTTGAAATTTCCGTCTGATGGATTTTAATGTTATTGTATACTTCCCTTACCTGTGCGGCCTGATTGTCCGCTATAATATTTAATACCTGATTTTTTACATCCTCCGAAGCATCCACCAGCTTCTCCGGCTGTTCCGACGAAATTGCAAGTAACGCAGAAGTCAGCATATTTTCTGCCTTGTGCTTAAATTCCGACCAGTTAAAATCAGGAAAATCACGCATAATCTGTGGCTCCATCAGACGGGTCATGCCAGACACTGATTTCGGTGTCTCAGCCGCAATATCCGCCTGCTTATTTAAGCCATCCACAATTGATTCTGTGCCAAACAACTGTCTGGATACATTTCTCAGTTTGTTCCGTATCACCAGACCTCCGGCAACTCCTACCGCAGCAATTCCGGCAAAAATTCCAAGCCCTACGAATACACCAAAACTGATTTCTAATGTTATCATTCGTTATCATCCTCCATGGATTTTGGACATCCAAGACTCAGCCACTTTAAGTATCCATTGATAAACGGATCAATGCCACCATCCATCACAGCATCTACATTTCCGCTTTCTACACCTGTACGATGATCTTTTACCATCGTATATGGCTGCATAACATAGGAACGGATCTGGTTTCCCCAGCCAATTTCTGTAACTTCGCCACGGATGCCAGCCGCCTTTGCAGCATTTTCTTCCTGTTTGAGCAAATACAGCTTTGCCTTCAACATCTGCATGGCTTTGTCTTTGTTCATATGCTGCGAACGTTCATTCTGACACTGTACCACAATTCCGGTAGGAAAGTGCGTAATTCGAATCGCAGAAGATGTCTTGTTGATATGCTGTCCACCCGCTCCACTTGAACGGTATGTGTCAATTCGGATATCTTCATCCTTGACTTCAATATCCACATCTTCCTCAATCTCAGGCATCACATCGCAGGAAACAAATGAAGTCTGTCGCTTTCCCGCTGCATTAAATGGTGAAATGCGCACCAGACGATGCACGCCTTTTTCTGATTTCAGATACCCATATGCATTCTCTCCATTCACCTGAAATGTAATGGATTTAATTCCGGCTTCATCTCCATCCAGAGAATCTAACACCTCAAGGCTGAATCCTTTCTTATCTGCCCAGCGGGAATACATACGAAACAGCATCGCAGCCCAGTCACAGGACTCGGTTCCACCTGCGCCTGCATGAAGGGAGAGGATTGCGTTATTTCCATCGTACTCTCCAGACAATAACGTCTTCATACGAATTGCCTCATACGTCCGGATAAATTCCTGAAGCATCTCGTCAATCTCCGGCACAAGTTCCGGATCATTCTCTTCGTATCCCATCTCGATCATCGTCTCAATGTCTTCGTACTGCTGCGCAAGTTCCTGGTAAGTTGCGACATCGCTTTTGAGACTTTTCAGTTTTTTCATTTTCTCCTGGGATACCACAGGGTCATTCCAGAAATCCGGAGCTTCCATTTCGCGTTCCAGCTCCTGAATATTCTGTTCTTTGCCTGCTAAGTCAAAGTGAATCCCTCACTTCCTGCAGTGGAGCCTTGTAGCTTTGCAGCTGGCTCTTGAAATTATCCAATTCTACCACAGAATCACCTCTTTCTTTATCTAACTGTATTTCTATTGTATCTATTTTTATTTATTATGGCAACTAAAATTCCTGCAAATAACAAAGCGATCACTGCACCGCAAGAATCGATCAGCACATCCGTCACCCGGCCCGATCTCCCCGGTACAAAAAGCTGATGAAACTCATCCGTGCCGGCATACGCCGCTGTGGACAACAGGGAAAAAAGCGCAAGACTTTTTAACTTTTTCCGGCTGTATGTCTTCTTACTATACGAAAAATACATCGCAAGAAACAACAGTGACAATATCCCATACTCGCTCATATGTGCCAGCTTTCGCACCGGATATTCAATGCGCTTTGCCTGTATCTGCATATCTGTCTGTGTCATATTTTTATGTGCGATACGGTTATAACATTCCACGATTCGATAACTGACACTTCCGCTGATCTCCGAAGACTCCACATCGGGCTGTGCAGAAAAGCAAAAGATCACTACCATCCACGCAATCACACAGGCCGTCAATATTCCACGCAACATATATTTCCGTCTGTTTTCATTCTTTTGTACTTTTTTCTTCATGAAACAAACCCTACTTCATTTCTCCGTTAAGAACTTCGATTGCCTTCTGTACCTGATTATCATATTTCATATCGTAAGCCTCATCCTCCGGTCCGGAATATTTGTATGTAAGTTCAATGTCCGGTTCAATGCCGACTCCGTGAATATAATTTCCCTTTGGTGTATAATATTTCGCAGTCGTAATCTTCACCGCATCACCGTCCTCCAGTGGAAATACGGTCTGCACAATGCCTTTTCCAAACGTCTTTGTTCCAATCAGAGTTCCATAATTGTAATCTTTGATCGCACCCGCAAAAATTTCCGATGCACTTGCACTGTTTTCATTTACCAGCACTGCAATCGGGCAATCCAGACAATTGCTGTCTGAAGTATAATCCTCACGTTTTCCATACTTATCCTCGGTATACACAACGGTTCCTTCCGGAAGAATCTGATCAAGGATATTGGACGCTGCATTGATCAATCCACCCGGATTGCTTCGCACATCGACGATCAGGGATTTCATTCCCTGCTTTTTCAGATCGGCCAGTGCAGACTTAAACTGTTCATCTGTTTTGCTCTGGAATTCACTGATCTGAATATATCCGATTCCGCCATCCAGCATTTTTGAGGTAATACTTGGAAGTTCCACATTCTTGCGCTCCACATCAATCTCAAATGTCTTATTATTTGAAGCACGATACACCTGTAAATGAACCGTCGTTCCCTCTTCTCCACGAATCTCCTGTACCAGAGCCGACAACTCCTTACTGGTAGATTCCGTATCATTGACTTTGATGATCTGATCGCCATCTTTCAGTCCGGCCTCTTCTGCCGGCGTACCCTCATACACTTTGCTGATGGTCACTTCTTTTGTCTTTGCATCCTGTGAAAGCGCCGCACCGATGCCATAGTAATTACCACTTGTGTTGATCTGCATATCCTTATATTCGTCTGCTGTATAATACACAGAATATGGATCTCCAAGTCCCTCTAATGTTCCGGCATAAATCGCATTACGGATGTCCTCTTCATCATAATCATCATTATAATACAAATCTATGTAGCTCATCAGCTCGTCGATTTTCTTTACCGTTTTGTTTGTAAGAATGTCGCTTTTTGCAGTCTGTTTTATGCCAGATGGCGAAATAATCAGATACTGATTCGTACTTGATGTATACACATGGGCGCCAACCGTCACACCGATACCAAGCAACAACACTCCCAGCAAAAAGCCCACAAACATGCCGGAGCCAAAGCCGGTTCGTTTCTTTTGATTTTCTTCCATGATAAAATCTCCTTTACTTCTAAGAAGCCCCATGCAAAATCATCCGATCTTACATGGGGTTCATAATACGTTATGTCTACACTTTCAGATGCTTGCGGATTGTCAGCCGGCTTCCCAGGAAACCGATACCTGCACCCAGTACAATTGCCACCGGAACCAGTGTCTTAAACACTGTATGCACAGAGACAAAATTGATCATAGCACCAATAAAGTTAAACTTCTCTGCAATATATACTATAATCTTCTGGTACATAAAATATAACAAAATCAGTGGAATCGCCGCACCAATCATTCCGATTACCATACCTTCCACCACGAATGGCGCCCGGACCAGATAATCAGTCGCACCAATCAGTTTCATAATTCCAATTTCTTCCCGTCGCACTGCAATACCAACCGTAACCGTATTGCTGATCAAAAAGACCGCAACGCCAAGCAAAATAATAATGATACCGCCGGATACATAGCCCAGTAAATGATTAAAATCCGTCAGGGTATTGGCTACTTTCGCAGACTCTTTTACTTCACGCACCCCGGAGAGCGACTGCAGATACTTTACAAGAGAATTCTGCATGGATACATCATTCAGGTAAATCTGATAATGTGCGGAATTGGCAAGCGGGTTGTCTGTAAATCCCTTTGCCAGTTCTTCTTTTCCCTGAAAATATACTTTCTTATACTCTTTCCACGCTTCTTCCGCGGATACATATTCCATCTTGCGTACTTCTGCACGCTTACCGATTTTATCTCCAATCGCCTGAATATCCGTGTCATCGAGTCCCTTATCGAA
>URYB01000193.1 GCA_900552085.1 uncultured Lachnobacterium sp. | reverse complement strand
ACCATTTACCATATACAAATTAACAATTTTATACATGCTGAGCAAAGCAGGCTTTCCTCTGACCAACACACAGATATCCAATTTCTTTCTGAGTGAAGAATATACTGATTATTTTCGTGTGCAGGAGGTACTCGGAGATCTCGTGGATACCAATCTGATCGTAGCAGAATCCACACACTCCAACACGCAATACACGCTCACAGCTGCCGGAAAAGAAACCCTCGGTTTCTTTAAAGACAAAATCAATGACGGCATCGAAGCCGACATTATGAAGTTTTTCGAAGAAAATAAACTGGAATTTCGTCAGGAAAATTCCATTCTTGCAGACTACTATAAAACAACAAATCAGAAATATGCCGTGCGCTGTCAGGTACGTTCCGACGGCAATCCAATCATCGACCTGACCCTCAGTGTCACCACCAAGGAACAGGCCGAAGCAATCTGCAATAATTGGAAAAATCAGAATGAAGATGTGTATGCATATCTTATGGATATGCTTTTAAAATAATTAATTCAAGATTTCTTTTTTATACTATATCCAAATTTTCCAAGTTTTTCTCCCAGAGAAAAATATTCTCCATGAGAATACATCACGAGGCCGGATTCGTTGATTTCAAACTTTCCGGTCTCGTTCATATAGCGGTCATCAATGGTAACTCCCACCACTTCCGCAATAAACATCGTATGACTTCCCAATGCTTTTTTCTCTACAACACGACATTCAATATTCGCCGGGCTCTCCGCGATCCCAACCGCCTTCACCTGCTGCATCGGCAATGGTGTCAGTTTCATTTCTTTGAATTTATCAACATCTCTTCCGCTGACTACACCACAATAATCACATGCCTTCACCAATTCCTGATTGGTGAGATTGATCACAAATTCACCCGTGCGGTCAATGATATCATAGGAATAGCGTGACGGACGTACCGAGATGGAAACCATCGGCGGATTTGTACAGATCGTCCCTGCCCATGCAACCGTAATAATATTTGACTTTCCATTTTCGTCGGTTACGCTCACCATAACTGCCGGCACCGGATTTAACATATTTCCCGGTTTCCAATTTTGTTTTCCCATTTATAAGCTCCTTATTCCTGCCTCGGACAACGCCCGTTTCAGTTCTATTTTATGTGTTTCTTCCAACTCTGTCAGCGGTAAACGTACCGGTCCAACATCCATTCCCATCATATGCAGCGCTGCTTTCACCGGAATCGGGTTTACCTCTGCAAATAATGTTTCAATCAGCCTATGATATGCTAATTGTGTGTTTTTCGCCGTTGTATAATTTCCATTTAACATTCCCATTGTTATATCATGAATATTTTTCGGTATCAAATTGGCCAGAACCGAGATTACACCGCTGCCTCCCAACGACATTACTGGAACAATCTGGTCATCATTTCCGGAATAAATATCCAACCGGTTTCCAACCAGAGAGGCCAGCTTTGCAACCTGGGAAATGTTCCCGCTTGCCTCTTTGATCCCTGCCACATTCGGACAGGCTTCTGCGATTCTTGCTACAGTCTCCGGAAGCATATTACACCCGGTCCGTGATGGAACATTGTACAGGATGATTGGTTTTTGGGTATGCTCTGCAATCTGTCTGTAATGTTCATAAAGGCCATTTTGTGTCGCCTTATTATAGTAGGGTGTGACGATAAGCATTCCGTCCACTCCCAGATCATTCACTTTTTCCATAAAAGAAATGGTCCGCTCTGTCGCATTACATCCCACACCTGCAATGACCGGAATTCTGTGATTGGTCTTTGCTACCACTGCTTTGATTACTGCAAGGCGCTCTTCCTCCGACATCGTTGCCGGTTCTCCTGTCGTACCACATACAACAATCGCATCCGTCTCATTGGTAATCTGTCTTTCCACCATGTACTCCAGCATTTCAAAATTAACGCTTTTATCTTCATGAAACGGAGTCACCAGGGCTACTCCGGAGCCTCGAAACACAGACATACTTTTTCTCCTTTACAGTTTCAAATCTGGATTTTCACGAATAATTTCAGCGATCAGTTCTCTCTCATCCATATGATGCTTCACACCACAGATTTCCTGATAATCTTCATGTCCTTTTCCTGCCAGAACGACGATATCTCCATCCTGCGCATTTTTCATGCAATAGGCAATGGCTTCTTTACGATCCGGAATCGTCACATATTCTCCGTCGGCTTTATGAACCCCTACAAGAATATCATTGATGATATCCATTGGTTCCTCATTTCTTGGATTGTCGGATGTTACAACAGTCAGATCCGCAAGTTTCGAAGAAACCTCTCCCATCTCATAGCGTCTGGACTTTGCACGATTTCCACCACATCCAAACAGACAAACAAGTCGTCCCGGTTCATATTCTTTTAACGTTGTGAGAAGACTCTCCAATGACATTGCATTGTGCGCATAATCAATCATCAATGTATATCTCTTGGTAACCGGCACAATTTCAATTCTTCCCTTTACGCTGACATGAAGCAATGCTTCTTTGATTTTTTCAACCGGCACACCAAAATGATGGCAGATGGCAATCGCAGTCAAAGAATTGTATACCGAAAAACTTCCCGGCACATTGACTTCCACATCAAAGTTCATCAGTCCGTTTACATGATACTTCACGCCAAGTGCACCGTGCTCTTTTTTCAACTGTACATCCTGTGCAACGAGATCATTTTCTTTTCCATAACCAAATGTCTCCACCTGACAGGTGTGTCCTTTTAAGATTCCCTCTAAGTGTTCACTGTCACCATTGAAAATTCCAAGTTTACACTGCTGGAATAAAAGACTCTTGCAATGCATATAATCTGCAAAATCTTTATGCTCATTTGTTCCAATGTGATCCGGTTCAAGATTCGTAAACACTCCGATATCAAATGTAAATCCAGATACACGGTGCAGCATCAGTGCCTGTGATGACACCTCCATAACGACTGCGTCCAGCCCTGCTTCTACCATCTCATGGAACAATTCCTGCACACGATAGGATTCCGGCGTTGTATTTGCAGAAGGAATTCTTTTGTCTCCCACAATGGATTCGATCGTACCGATCAGACCCGTCTTAATTCCCGCTGACTCCAGAATGGATTTTACCATATAAGTAGTTGTCGTTTTTCCTTTGGTTCCTGTGATACCGATTGTCTTTAATTTCTTTGCCGGATGGCCAAAATATGCAGCAGACATGTATGCCAATGCGAGACGGCTGTCTTCCACTTTTATAACCGTCACATTCTCCGGTAATTCCACATCCTTTTCCACGATAATCGCTGCAGCCCCTTTTTCCACAACATCCGGTATAAAATCATGAGCATCTCTTACGCTGCCGCTGATGCATACAAAAACAGAGCCTTTTTCCACCTTTCTGGAATCATAAACCAATGTTGTAACTTCGGTTTCTTCGTTTCCAGCAAGCACTTCATATTTGAATTCTTTCACAAGTTCTTTAATCTTCATTTATTTTTCCTCACTATTCATTCTTTCCATTCACCGGTAAAAACCTCGGTTGCCGGCCCTGTCATAAAAACATGATTGGTGTTGCGATCATATGTGATTGTCAGATCACCACCACGCAAATGCACCAGAACCGTATCATCGGTAAGTCCATTCAAAATGCTCGCTACAACCGTTGCACAGGTTCCTGTTCCGCATGCCCAGGTCTCATTGGAACCGCGCTCCCAGACACGCATGGAAGCTTCTGTTCTTGAAATAATCTGAACAAATTCTGTATTCGTTCTCTTTGGAAAACGCGGATGTCGCTCGAACTCCGATCCATATTTTTCAATTTCGAAATTTGCCACATCATCAACAAACACAACTGCGTGTGGATTTCCCATCGATACACATGTCATTTTCCACTGTCTGCCGCCAACTTCTATCGGTTCATCCACAACTTTATCCCCGGTAGCTTCCACCGGAATCTCCGCAGGTGTAAGAATCGGCTCTCCCATATCTACACGCACCAGTGTTACAACTCCATCCTCCACCGTCAGTTGCAGATACTTGATTCCGGCACCAGACTCCACGCTTATTTCTTTCTGGTCTGTCAGACCATGCTCATATACATACTTTGCGACACAACGAATACCATTGCCGCACATTTCTGCCTCAGACCCATCGGCGTTGTAAATACGCATCCGGAAATCCGCCACATCCGACGGACCAATCGTAATCAGGCCATCCGATCCAATTCCAAAATGTCGGTCACTCACTGCAATTGATAACTTTGCAGGATCCGCGATTGTTTCCTCAAACAAATTCACATAAACATAGTCATTTCCACATCCATGCATTTTTGTAAATTTCATCGTAAGTCCTCCTTCTGCTCTATATAGAATTGCATGCAAGCATGCATCGATGATACTTTTTGATTCTTTCATTATATTATAGTATACTCCGCACTTTTTTACCCGAAAACTGTATAAGTGCTTTCTATATTGCAAATTGTGTGCTAACATAAAATAAACTGCAATTGCATAAATCAATTGTAACATACCTATATCATTTATATCGAAAGAGGTATCTTTTATCATGAAAGAATTTAAAAAAACCGGATATCTGAACAACGATTTCAAAATTTTCCATCTTATCGATCAGGGTATGGCTCCGGTAAATTTTCATTTTCACGAATTTCATAAAATACTGATTCTGTTAAAAGGGAATGTCTCCTACTGCATTGAAGGCCGCAGTTATGACCTTCAGCCGGATGACGTTGTCTTTGTTCCTGCCGGAGAAGTGCACTGTCCAATCGTTCATGACCAGAACACTTACGAACGAATTATCATTTATATTTCCAAAGGATATCTGGATGGTTACCGGACAGATTCTTACGATTTATCCAAATGTTTGTCCGAAGCCCACCAGAAACAGTCGCATGTTTTACGTATTCCAGCTTTTACAACCAGCAAACTCGGACAGATTGTAAGAGAACTCGAACACTCACTTGATTCAAAAGAATATGCAAATGAGCTGTATCACAATCTCCTTTTTCTGGAGTTTATGGTACAGCTCAATCGTAATGCCTTGCGCAATGGCATCGAATATTTATCCAATACTTCATCCAATCAGAAAATGATTGCCGTCATCGATTATTTGAACGAACATCTAACGGAAGACATCTCCATCGACTCTCTTTCTGAGACTTTTTTCCTGAGTCGATATCATCTGATGCATTCGTTCAAAGAAGAAACCGGCTATACAATTGGAAATTATCTTTCCACCAAACGTCTGCTTCTTGCCCGGGATCTCATCCTTCAGGGAGAACCGATTACCAATGTCTGCTACGAATGTGGTTTTCGGAATTATTCTACTTTTTCTCGCGCTTTCAAGAAAAACTTCGGATATTCTCCCCGGGAACAGCGCGCAATCGACACGACTCTCCGTGAATAGCGAAGCGTCTTTTTCATCCTTTATCCTTTTTCTGCAAGTGTATTGATCAGGTTTGGAATCAGCTGTTTCTTTCTTGAAACAACACCCTTTAACATAATTCCTTTTTCATTCATTTCACAATTAAATGCACTTGCCGCAATCTGTGCGCTATCCGCCCCACGATACACCAGAAATGTAGATTCATTCAGTATATCTGTCAGCATGA
>URYB01000192.1 GCA_900552085.1 uncultured Lachnobacterium sp. | reverse complement strand
GCACACAGTCCGTAGCGGTCCGTTTCGGAAACGTACTCGGCAGCAACGGATCGGTGATTCCTCTGTTCAAGAAACACATTCTCGCAGGAGGTCCGGTGACTGTCACACATCCGGACATCGTCCGTTACTTTATGACGATACCGGAAGCAGTCAGCCTTGTCTTGCAGGCAGGTACCTATGCAGCGGGTGGAGAAATCTTTGTACTGGATATGGGAGAACCGGTAAAGATTGATACACTGGCAAGAAATCTGATCAAACTGTCCGGATACGAGCCGGACACCGATATCAAAATCCAATATTCGGGACTTCGTCCGGGTGAGAAACTGTTCGAAGAAAAGCTTATGGCGGAAGAGGGAATGAAACGTACGAAGAATGACCTGATCCATATCGGTCAGCCGATTCCGTTCGATACGACCGAATTCCTGCATCAGCTTGAAGAACTGGCAGAGGCCAGCTACGAGAACAGCGAGAACATCGTAGAGATGGTAGAGGAGATTGTGACGACATTCCATCCAGTGGGAGCGCATCCGACGGGAATGGAAAATGTAAGAGAAGGAAAAAGCGCGTAAGGGGTTAGGCGGACTGAGGAGACTCAGTGCGCCTAATTGTGGGTAGATAGAAATACTGGAGGATACAGAGCAATATGTGTGGAATTGTAGGATTTGTAGGAAAACATCAGGCAGCGCCTGTTTTGTTAAGTGGATTGGAAAAGCTGGAGTATCGCGGATATGATTCGGCTGTTATTGCAGTGCGTGATGGAGATAAGAAAACGGAAGTTGTCAAGGCAAAGGGACGTTTGAAGGTCCTGGAAGAGAAAACGGATGATGGAAAGGCCATTATCGGTACCTGTGGAATCGGTCATACACGTTGGGCAACGCATGGAGAGCCATCGGAGATAAATGCACATCCGCATACCAGTGAGGATGGCAATGTAGTCGGTGTTCATAATGGTATTATTGAAAATTATAAGGAACTGAAAGAGAAGCTTGAGCGCAAGGGATATACGTTTTATTCAGAGACGGATACAGAAGTTGCTATCAAACTGATTGATTATTACTATAAGAAATATGAGGGGACACCGATTGATGCATTGAATCATGCGATGGTTCGGGTTCGTGGTTCCTATGCACTGGCGGTCATGTTCAAGGAATATCCGAATGAAATCTATGTAGCACGCAAGGATAGTCCTATGATCATTGGTGTGAACAATGGTGAATGTTATGTGGCATCCGATGTACCGGCTATTTTGAAATATACACGTCAGGTATATTATATTGGAAATATGGAGATTGGACGTCTGGCAAATGGACAGGCAACTTTCTACAATTTGGATGGCGATGAGATTGAAAAAGAACTCGTTGAGATTAAATGGGATGCAGAGGCAGCAGAAAAAGGTGGTTTCGAGCACTTTATGATGAAAGAAATTCATGAGCAGCCAAAGGCAATCGAAGATACCTTAAATTCGGTAATCAAAGAGGAGCATATTGATTTATCTTCGGTTGGTATTACGGAAGAAGAGTTGCGTAATGTGTCTCAGATCTTTATCGTAGCCTGTGGTTCAGCTTATCATACCGGAGTTGTTACGCAGTATGTGATGGAGGATCTTGCACGTGTTCCGGTGCGTGTGGAACTGGCATCAGAATTCCGTTATCGTAAACCGATTCTGAATGAGAAGGATTTGGTTATTGTTGTGAGTCAGTCAGGAGAGACCGCAGATACATTGGCTGCATTGCGTGAGGCGAAAAGTCAGGGAGTGAAAACATTAGGTATTGTTAATGTAGTTGGTTCTTCTATTGCACGTGAGGCTGATTATGTATTTTATACACTTGCAGGACCGGAGATTGCTGTGGCAACGACAAAAGCTTACAGTGCGCAGTTAATTGCCGGATATGTTCTTTCTTTGGCATTTGCGAAAGCAAAAGAAAAAATTATGGAAGAAAAATGTTGCGAATATGTGAAGGAGCTGCAGACACTTCCAGAAAAAATCAATCGGATTATTGCAGAAAAGGAACGAATTCAGTGGTTTGCTTCTAAGCAGGCGAATACACAGGATATTTTCTTTGTTGGACGTGGAATCGATTATGCTATCAGCCTGGAAGGAAGTCTGAAATTGAAGGAAATCAGTTATATCCATTCGGAAGCTTACGCGGCTGGTGAATTGAAGCATGGTACAATCAGTCTTATCGAGGATGAAACGCTTGTGATTGGTGTTCTTACGCAGGATGATTTATATGAGAAGACAGTTTCTAATATGGTAGAGTGTAAGAGCCGTGGAGCATATCTTATGGCGTTGACTAATTTTGGACACTACAATATTGAAGATACCGCTGATTTTGTTACATATATTCCGAAGACGGACGAGCATTTCACAACAAGTCTGGCGGTAATCCCATTGCAGCTTCTGGCATATTATGTATCAGTTGCAAAAGGCTTGGATGTGGATAAGCCGAGAAACCTGGCTAAGAGTGTGACTGTAGAATAGCAGTTGGAGTGAGATGAAAGGAAGTACACATAGATGTTTAAAAAAGAAAGCAGGTTTGAATCATTTGAAAAGAAAGTATGGCTGGCAAGTCCTACCATGCATGGAGAGGAGCAGCAGTATGTAAACAGAGCATTCGAACTTAACTGGATCACTACAGCGGGTGAGAATGTAAATGAAGTAGAAAAGATCACTGCGGAACGCATAGGCGTTAAAAATGCAGTAGCGCTCTCAGCGGGAACTGCGGCATTACATATGGCTGTGAAACTTGCAGGAGAAGAACTCTATGGCAAGCCAAAGGTAGGACAGGGAACACTTGCAGGACACAATGTGTTCTGTTCTGATGTAACATTTGATGCTACGGTAAATCCAGTAGTATATGAAGGTGGAGAGCCGGTGCTCATTGATACAGAGTACGATACATGGAATATGGATCCGATAGCACTCAAAAAAGCGTTTGAAATATATCCGGAAGTGAAGCTGGTAGTGCTTGTGAATCTGTATGGTACACCGTCTAAGTTTGATGATATCATAGATATTTGTAATGCGCATGGAGCTATTTTAATCGAGGATGCAGCTGAATCAATGGGAGCTAAGTATGAAGGAAAACAGACAGGTACGTTTGGCAAGTATGCTGTTGTAAGCTTTAACGGAAACAAGATAATTACGGGAAGCAGTGGGGGCTGTCTTCTTACAGATAGTAAGGAAGCAGCTGACAAAGTGCGCAAATGGTCTACGCAGGCGAGAGAAGCAGCACCATGGTATCAGCATGAGGAACTGGGATACAATTATAGAATGAGTAATATAATTGCTGGTATTGTAAGAGGGCAGTATGAGCATCTTGAGGAGCATATTGGAAAGAAAAAGGACATTTACGAGAGATATAAGGAAGGCTTCAAGGAATTACCGGTACAGATGAACCCATATGTGGAAGGAAAAATGGAGCCGAACTTTTGGCTTAGCTGCATGATAATTGATAAAGAGGCTATGTGCAGACAGGTAAGAGGAGAAAAAGAAGCTCTCTACACACCGGAAGAAGGAAAATCATGCCCTACAGAGATATTGGAGACAATTGCAAAATATAATGCAGAAGGACGTCCTGTATGGAAACCTATGCATATGCAACCGATATACAGACTTAATCCGTTCATAACAAGAGATGGTCATGGAAGAGACCGATCCAATGCATATATAGCTGGTAGTACGGTTGATGTAGGCATGGATATATTTGATAGAGGCCTTTGCCTTCCTAGTGATATAAATATGACCGTGGAAGAGCAGAGTAAAACAATTGAAATAATAAGAAGCTGTTTTGAATAAGGAAAAATATATGTATGCAAAATTCTTTAAAAGAGTGATAGACTTTTGCCTGAGTCTTGTTGGAATAATTGTGTTATCTCCTGTATTTGTAATATTTATGATTCTGGGAACTGTATTTATGAGAGGAAATCCATTCTTTACACAGCTTAGACCTGGAAAGGGCGAAAAGATATTTAAGCTCATCAAGTTTAGGACAATGGATAACCGTAAGGATGCAGACGGAAATCTGTTACCTGATGAAGTAAGACTTAATAGGTATGGAAGATTCCTAAGAAGCACATCATTGGATGAGTTACCGGAACTCTTTAACATAGTTAAGGGGAATATGGCGATTGTGGGACCGAGACCGTTGTTAGTGCAATATCTTGATCGATATAATGAAGTGCAAAGACATAGGCATGATGTACGACCTGGACTTACCGGATTTGCGCAAGCACATGGAAGAAATACTGTGAGCTGGGAAGATAAGTTTGCAATGGACGTTTGGTACACACAGCACATTACTTTCTTAGAAGATTTAAAGATTATCTGGGATACAATAATGACCGTTGTGAAGAGAGATGGAATCAGTTCTGAAACCTCGATTACAATGGAAGAATTTATGGGGACACCGGATGGTGTGGTTAGTAGCTGGAGGGCACCGAGATGAATAGATTAATTACTATAGGTGCTTTAGGACATGGGAAGGTGATAGAAAATATGGCCGGAGATAAGGTTTTGACCATCGGGAATGTTGAGATAAGAGAGAATACAAAACAAACTTGATGGAGTAGCAAATCTAGTTCATCCGGAGAAAAATGTAAGTAGAAGATCTGAGAGTGGCATGGGTACAAGCGGTGCGTCTGGAGCAACTATAAATAATAACATTAATGTTTGCGGTTGATGTATGATTAGTGCCGGAGCCGTGGTTATTAAGAAAATAAAGGAGAAAGGCACTTAAGTAGGAGTGCTAGTGAAAAGGATGAGTAAGTTTAAATTAACTGGTGGAAACAATTCCACCAGGATAATAAATAAAGATACTCAAAGGCAGAATAGGAGGGCAGTATGAATATTCTTTTTTGTAGTGTTGGAAGACGTTGTGAGTTGTTAAAAGATTTCCGAAAGTCTATGGGGATTGACGGAAAAATAGTTGCGACAGATTTGAGTGTTTATGCTCCTGCTGCTTATTTTGCAGATGAATTTTATCAAGTACCACGTATTGATGATGAAGCTTATATTCCAAAGATATTAGAGATTTGTCACAAAGAAAAAATCAATGTGGTAACGACATGCATTGATCCAGAAATCATGCTTCTTGCTGCACATAGAGCAGAGTTTGCGGAAATAGGCGTAGAGGTACTTGCACCTTATGAGGATACAGCACAAATTTGTTTTGACAAGTTCAAAATGTATCAGTATTTAAAAACGCAAGGAATCAATACGGTATTAACCTTTGGTGATATAGATAGTTTCAGGCAGGCACAAAAAAAGGGGAAAATTAAATTTCCAGTATTTGTGAAGCCAAGAGAAGGTAGTGGTTCTGTAGGAGCAAGAAAAATATCTACCATTGAAGCACTTAGCGACGCTATGGAACAAAATTCAAGCTTGATTATACAGGAGTTCATGGGAGATGCTATGGATTTAGATGCAGATATTTATATTGATACGATAAGCCATAAGCCAGTTTCGCTGTTTAGTAAGAAAAAACTAGAAACAAAAATTGGTGGAGCTAGTAAGACTATCTCCTTTAAAGATGATAGGTTGGTGGAGTTCGTTTGTAGTGCACTAGATGTTTTTAAGTTCAATGGTCCTATAGA
>URYB01000191.1 GCA_900552085.1 uncultured Lachnobacterium sp. | reverse complement strand
GTGCACAATCCATGCCATACAGTCCCTGTTTTTCTCTCGTTTCCGTTCCGGATTATGCCTGAATACCATCACGCCAGTTGTCCGCAAGGTAAGCTTCCTCTGCCGCGATCACCTGCTTCATAGCCTCCTCGCCCGGAGCTCCGATTGTCAGTCTCTTATTTACACAAGTCTCCATAGAGATTGCATCATAAATATCCTCCTCAAATACCGGAGAGAATGTTTTCAGCTCTTCAAGGCTCATATCATCAATCGGCATCTGTTTGTCAATACAATACAAAACAATTCTTCCGATGATTCCATGTGCATCACGGAATGGCACGCCATGATTTACCAGATAATCTGCTGCATCTGTTGCATTGGTAAATCCGTGTGCTGCGCTTTTACGCATTACATCATTATTAAACTTCATTGTATCGATCATACCGGTAAACAAAGCAATGCATCCCTTTGTAGTATCAATCGCATCAAACGAAAGTTCCTTATCTTCCTGCATATCTTTATTATAAGCAAGCGGAATTCCCTTCATTGTAGTAAGAAGTGACATAAGCGCACCATAGACACGTCCTGTCTTTCCACGTACCAGTTCTGCGATATCCGGATTCTTCTTCTGCGGCATAATACTGCTTCCGGTACTGTAAGCATCATCAATCTCTACAAATTTATATTCATTGGAATTCCATATGATAACTTCCTCTGAGAAACGGCTCAGATGCATCATAATGGTAGACATTGCTGAAAGATATTCAATCAGGTAATCGCGATCCGATACACCATCCATACTGTTCAATGTCGGTCCATAAAAGCCCATCAGTTTTGCAGAATACTCACGATCCAGCGGATATGTCGTACCTGCAAGTGCGCCTGATCCCAGCGGACAATAGTTCATTCTCTCATAAATATCATGCATACGGGAACGATCACGTTTGAACATTTCAAAATATGCCCCCATATGATGTGCCAGTGTAATTGGCTGGGCTTTCTGTAAATGTGTAAATCCAGGCATGATTGTCTGCGTATTTTCTTTCATAATACGAAGAAGTACCTGTAAGAGCTTCTCAAGAAGCTCATCTGTCTCAAGCACCTGTAAACGGGTATATAAACGCATGTCCAATGCCACCTGGTCATTTCTGCTTCGTCCGGTATGTAACTTCTTTCCGGTATCTCCCAAACGGTCAATAAGATTTGCTTCTACAAAACTGTGAATATCTTCATATTCGGATGTAATTTCGAGCTTACCACTCTCTACGTCTGCCTCGATTTCCTTCAGGCATGTGATAATATCCTGCATTTCCTTTTCTGTCAGGATTCCCTGTTTTCCGAGCATGGATACATGCGCAATCGATCCCTGAATATCCTGCTTGTAAAACTTCTGGTCAAACGAAATTGACGCATTAAAATTGTAAACTAACTGATCTGTCTCTTTGGTGAATCTTCCACCCCATAACTGAGCCATGGTAACTCCTCGCTTTCCTAATAATAGTTATTCTTTATGATTATCTGCCGCAATCTGTCTGTCCCGGTCTCGTTTGGAATAGACGCATCCGCAGTAATACTGTCGGTACATATGGTACTCTTTTGAAATTTCCGTGGATTTCTTATAGCCATCCTTCTTTTTAAAATCAGAATATAAATATCGCACAGAATACTCTTCTTCCAGCTTCTTTCCTATTTCATTCAGCTTCGCTGCATTCTTGAGCGGGCTGATGGAAAGCGTTGTTGTAAAAAAATCAAAATCATGTGCTTTTGCATATTCTGCCGCCTCCCGCAGACGCAGCTCATAACAGGCAAAACACCGTTTTCCGCCCTCCGGGACATCTTCCATTCCTTTTGCCATAGCATAGAATTTGTCTGTATCGTAGACACCTTCCACAAACTGCACCGGATAGCGTACAGGAAACTCCTGAATGAATCTCTGCTGTTCTTTTGCCCGCATATGATACTCTTCCGGCGGATATATATTCGGGTTATAATAAAATACCGTCACATGAAAATGCTCCGCAAGACAAGCGATGCAATAGGAGCTGCATGGTGCACAGCAACTGTGCAGCAAAAGCCTCGGAACCTTGTCCTCTCCACAGGATTGTGCAATCAGGTTTTCCATTGCTTTCTGGTAATTTATCGCGTTCATGACTTCTCTGATTCTCCAAAAAACATTTCTTCAAAAATCCGCTTGCCGGTATCTGTGCGGAAAATGTTTTTGTATGCACTTTCGATGCCGCCTCGATTTATATCATCCTCATATAAGTTTACAAGGAAATCCGCTTCAATCAGCACCTGATAATCCAGACCTTCTACATTATCATATGTATGATGGTGGCCGATAAGATAGCAGATACGGTCAATGATGTAATTCTCAAAGCCAAGTTCCGAAAGCATTTTCTGTGCCACGATCGGTCCTTCCTGCTCCTGAAGCTTTCCATCACAGCTTCCGTATTTTTCCTCTGCCGGTTTGATTCCGATGTCATGGGTATAGGCCGCTGCTTCAAGAATAAACAAAGAAGCGGCGTCCATCTCTTCCCCCACACCGATAAGTCTCGCAAAACTATGCACCTTTGTAAAATGCTGAATCCGTTTCGGATCTCCGGCATAGTATGCAATCATTTTTAAAAACAAATCATCGAGCTGCTGTCTACTGTAGCTACTGTCATCCATTTTATTTTTCTCCTCTATCTGAAACCTGTAAGCATGCAGTTGCAGCAACATATACAACTGCGCACAACACAACCAAAAGAATCTTTGAACACAAAATACCTGCGATCACTTCCGCAAGAATAACAGCTCCATGTAACCATAATTCTGCATGATGAAGAAATACCGCAAGCGCCGTCTCAAGAATCACAAGCAGACACATTGCCACAACCGGTACATGGAGCACGCATACTCCAATGAGAACCATAGCCGCCACAATAACAGCGAATGCCGCAATCGTCATCACCATTTTCTTGTCACTTAAATTCAGGTTTTCTTTCATTTCCTATCCTTTCTTTCGCTTATTATCCTTATTATAAAAGTCGCTTTGCGCAACTGACGATATTATATCAATTTTCCTTACAAAGAACAACTGATTAATCAGAAAATATCAAAAAAAGCCGCTTATCAAATGATAAACGGCTGAAAGAAAGCCAATAAGGGGATTCGAACCCCTGACCTACGCATTACGAGTGCGACGCTCTACCGACTGAGCCATATTGGCAATTATATTAATGCTTGTTTTCAAGCACTTAACTATACTATCAAATCTTTTCGATAAAATCAACCATTTTTTTCTGTAAATCTATTGACTTTCCGAATTTATACGCTAGAATGTTTTATTGAGTTTATTTTTAGTAAACAAAAAATCAATTATTAGAATTGTAGCACAATAAATAAACTCTAAATCAACTATCAGGAGGCTTTGTCATGGATATCGGACATCGGATGAAAGAACTTCGTATCCAGTACGGACTCACCCAGCAGGAACTGGCGGACCGTGCCGAATTGACAAAAGGCTTTATTTCACAATTGGAGCGAAACCAGAACTCTCCATCCATAGGAACACTGCTCGACATTATCCAATGCCTTGGCACAACGCCGGCAGAATTCTTTACCGATGAAGAACCTGAACAGATTGTGTTTAAAGCTGAAGATTATTTTGAAAAGATCGACGAAGAAAAAAACAGCCGCATTGAGTGGATTGTCCCCAATGCGCAGAAAAATGCAATGGAACCTGTACGGATGACGCTTCACGCAGGTGGAACCTCGGAAGTATATCTTCCGCACGAAGGGGAAGACTTTGGATATGTGATCAAAGGAAGCATCCGCATTACATACGGTGGTAAAACCCACACGGTGCGTTCCGGAGAATCATTTTATTTCAAGGCGGGAAAAAAACATTTTCTGGAAAACACCGGAAGTCGTGACGCCATACTTATATGGGTTACTACTCCACCAAGCTTTTAACCTCTATATTAAATATAATTATAACAAAGGACATAAAAACCATGAGCAAACATTTAATTGATTTTATTGACATCTCCAAATCCTACGACAACAATCTCGTATTGGATGAACTGAATCTGTATGTGCGTGAAAACGAATTCTTAACGCTTCTCGGACCATCCGGATGTGGAAAGACAACAACGCTTCGTCTTCTGGGTGGATTCGAAACTCCTGACAAAGGAAAAATCCTTTTTGACGGCGCTGACATTACAAATGTTCCGGCAAACGAAAGGAAACTGAATACCGTATTTCAGAAATATTCGCTTTTCCCACATATGTCGATTGCCGAAAATATCGCGTTCGGTTTGAAAATCAGCAAAAAAAGCAAAGACTATATCAACGATAAAATTAAATATGCATTAAAACTTGTTAATCTGGACGGATTTGAGAACCGTTCCGTAGATTCACTTTCCGGTGGTCAGCAGCAGCGTATCGCAATCGCACGAGCTATCGTAAACGAGCCAAAGGTACTTTTACTGGATGAGCCGCTTGGCGCTTTGGATTTAAAACTTCGCCAGAGCATGCAGTATGAGCTGATCCGTCTGAAAGAAGAACTCGGCATCACTTTCGTTTATGTTACACATGATCAGGAAGAAGCTCTCACCATGTCCGATACCATCGTGGTCATGAATCAGGGTTATATCCAGCAGATCGGTACACCGGAAAACATCTACAACGAACCGGAAAATGCTTTCGTTGCCGACTTCATCGGTCACAGCAACATCATCGACGGAACAATGATTGAAGACAAACTTGTAGAAATCCTTGGCGTAAAAATGCCTTGTGTTGACACCGGATTCGGAAATAACAAACCAGTTGACGTTGTCATCCGTCCGGAAGATGTCGAACTGGTAGATCCATCCGAAGGATATCTGGAAGGTGATGTTACTTCTCTTATTTTTAAAGGTGTACATTATGAGCTTGAAGTTAAGGCAAACGGATTTGAATGGCTTGTTCATACAACGAAATATGTACCGGAAGGAACCCATGTCGGTATCAAAGTAATTCCGTTCAACATCCAGATCATGCACAAACCGGAATCTTCTGATGAAAAGGCGGTGGAGATCGATGAATAAATTCAAACAGCAATTTCTCGCCGGTCCATACCTGATCTGGATCATCGGATTTATTGTTCTTCCTATGGTCATGATCCTGTATTACGCTTTTACAAACAGCGACGGCGGTTTTACTTTCGAATACATCGCAGCGATTACCTCTGCGACCAACCTCAGTGCCATTGGACTTTCCCTGAAACTGGGAATCATCTGTACCATCATCTGTCTGGTACTCTCCTATCCTCTGGCAATGATACTGAACAATATGCAAATTAAAAATCAGGGACTGGTCGTATTTATTTTTATGCTGCCAATGTGGATGAACTTCATGCTGCGTATTCTTGCATGGAAGCTTCTTCTCTCCAAAAATGGAGTATTCAACTCCATTCTCACGACGCTTGGTTTATCAAAGATAAATATAATAAACACTCCATCGGCAGTTGTTCTGGGCATGGTTTATGATTTTCTTCCATTTATGCTTCTGCCGATCTACAACTCCATGACACGAATCCGCAAGGACTGGATCGAAGCTGCAAAGGATCTTGGTGCAAACAATGTGACCATCTTCTTTAAAATCA
>URYB01000190.1 GCA_900552085.1 uncultured Lachnobacterium sp. | reverse complement strand
CTGCTGCAGATCATTTTCCATCCCCGTCCGGCACTCACTTCCGGAAATCATATCCTTCAGCCAGTAACGTTTCCCATATTCATCCTCAACGGATGCCTCCCCCCCTTTCGTCAGGCAGATCTGTTCCGCATTAACCCCTTCTTCCTGCAAATACTGTAAAACTTCCCGCAAAAATGCCGCCCGTTCTTTCGATCCCCGGAAGGGTATCAACAGCTTCATTCCCTGACTGGTATCGCAGATATATGCACCTCTTCCTTTTGTGATCTGTTTTATATCAAGGTCGTACTGTTCCAGCAGCGCCTCCGACTGATTATACAAAAAAACCCCTCCCATATGACATACTGTGTTGCTATCATATGAGACGGGTCATTAAAATATGCGCTTCTTTCTCCAGTCGTTCTCTCGTATTCCATTCCGGATGTTCGAGTACAAGCTCAAACAATCCATCCAAAACCGCACCAAGCTGCTTTCCAGGCTGCATGCCCATGCGAATAAGATCCCGGCCATTCAATGCCAGATCACTTTTTTTGACACACTGCTGTTCCTGAAGCACCTGCCGATACAATTGTTCCATCGTATCGATATAGGCAAGCTTTTCTTCGCGGTGATACATGCTTTGTCCCAATGTGTCCGCACGCTTTAACGCCAGAAGGCCCTCCATGTTTTCCTCACCGATGCGGCTCATCATCCGCCGTACATTCGTGGCACTAAGTGCCGGACGGTCATCGTGATAACGCACAAACAGACAAACCTGATCGATTGTGTCATTGTCAAACTTGAGGCGGTGAAGAATCTCTTTTGTCATCTTAGCACCTTCCTGCGGGTGTCCTTTGAAATGATCCTGTCCTTCCTCATCTGTAGTAATGCAAAGTGGCTTGGCAATATCATGAAACAGCATGGCAAGACGCAGTACTCTGTCCGCAGAAATCGCTTCCATTGCATGAATGGTATGTTCCCCTACCGTATACATGTGGTGCTTGTTGTGCTGTGGTGTCTCCATCATCCGGTCAAATTCCGGTAAAAACACACGACTCAGTCCAAGTTCATATACTTCCCGCATCTCCTGCGGATTCGCCGAAGTCAGAAGTTTTACCAGCTCCATCTGAATGCGCTCCGCACTCACTTTTGCAAGAGTCGGTGCCAGATCTGCCACGGCTGCTTTCGTCTGTTCTTCGATGGAAAAACCAAGCTGCGCTGCAAAGCGCACCGCCCGCAGCATGCGAAGTGCGTCTTCTCCAAAACGGTCATGCGCATTTCCCACGCAGCGAATGACGCCTTTCTGAAGATCCTGTTCCCCTTCGAATACATCAACAAGACCGGATTCATCATTGTATGCCATCGCATTGATTGTAAAATCCCGGCGCTTTAAATCTTCCACCAGATTTCCGGTAAAGATCACTTCCTTCGGATGCCGGCTGTCCTCATACTCACCGTCGATTCGATATGTGGTCACTTCATAGCCCACATAATCGAGCATTACTGTTACCGTTCCATGCTGAATTCCTGTATCAATGGTATGGGAAAATAAAGACTTTACGACTTCCGGCCTTGCGGAAGTCGTAATATCCCAATCTTTTGGTTCCCGTCCCAGAAGCGTATCCCTGACGCATCCGCCTACGGCATATGCATCATACCCTTCTTTTTGCAAACGGTGAATTATTCGATTAACATTTTCCGGTAACTTCATTTTCATAAAAATTTATAGTGTCCTTTTTCTCCCATTTTCACTGTATAAAGCAGATCATCGGCTCTGCGGATCAGCTCATCGATCTCATCCTCACTGTGCACATTCGCCGCGCTGGCGATACCAATAGAGCATGTGATCAGGCGGCCTGCATCTACCGTGATTTCATGACCTAGATACTCTTCAATCTGTTTTTTAAATCCTTCAGTTTCATTGATTCTTGCATAGATATCCTTTGCTATCTTCTCAAGCGCATCTTTTTCGTTGGTTTCAAGAATAATGATAAATTCGTCACCACCAAAACGACTGACAAATCCTTTTCCAAGGCTGACTTCTTTGAAAATAACTGCCATCTCTTTGAGAATCAGATCGCCGACATCATGCCCATACGTATCGTTGTAATGCTTAAAATTATCCAGATCGATGAACATCAGTCCGATATCCCGACCTGTTGCTGTTCCCTTTAACTGTTCTTCCATTCTGCCAAGCTGCTGATACATTCCTGCACGGTTATAGATTCCAGTCAGCATATCTGTAACTGCAGCTGCCTGAAGCTTACGATTCATCTCATACGCTTTCTCATAAGCCTCAATTCGATTGATAGAATATTCCATCTCCCGGAAAAGAAGCTGATAAATATTCAAATCATCCTCGTTGAGCATATAACGTTCAATCGAGCCATGCCAATTATCCTTCATTCGAACATAGGTGATCAGAAGGCTGGTAACCGTTCCATTCTTCATAACCGGAACTGCCACAAATGAGCAGACATCGTCTACTCCGAAATAAGAAATTATATCCTGATGCTCCAAAAAGCCCTCTCCAATTTTTGAAACAACAAATCCTTGTGGATATTCTTTAATAGATCGATTAATTCCCCGTAGTATTTCCGGACTCATGTTCCGCCCGGTATCATTATATAAAACATTCGGATTACGATCCTGATAACAAATATACAGCGCACAATCCAAATTAAAATGATTGATAAAACAGCTGATTGCATTCTGCACCATGACCGGAACTTTCTGATTTGTCACATCAATCAGTTTCTGCCAGGTGGAAAGAAACTCCATCTGTCTCTTTGTGCTCTGAAAATCTCTCGCCAATCCTTCCTGCTTAACCAAAGTTTCGATGCATGCATCCGAAATTCTGCAAGAGCTACTTTCATCTCCAGGATCAATTTCTTTTAACATGTCCATCTGTACGGAACCCGCCATCTCCTGACACATCTCTTCATGCTGACGAAGCAGTTCTTCTTCTCTCTCATATAATTGACTTCGTCCCATCTGTTTGAACAGATTCATTCTTGCACGCCGAAAAATACGATAACTGAAAAACTGATTTCCCTCTGCCCTGGTCAGAAAATGTTCTGCTCTCTCAAAATTCTCATATGCTTCTTCAAGATTGCCATCGTGTTGATTTAAGAGTGCCTGTGCAAATGTATAAAGAAACATGTCATCGTCGCATTTTGCATAATCATGAATAATTTCTTCATGCTGGTTTTTCTTTTCTTTTTCAATAAGATAATTTAAAAACTGTCGGCAACTTAACATATAGCGCTCACAGGTAAATCGATCCTTCTGTAAAATTCCCACCAGTGCCAGCAACGCATATAATTTTGACAAATTGCATACGCGCAGACTGTTCAGATGCAGTTTTTCAATCACCTTCATTGCACTCAAAAGATCATGTTCTGCTTCTGCATAATGTTCCTGCATAATATAGTTCAGTGAGCGATTATAATATACCTCTGCAATGTCTTCCGGCAGACGCAACTCGTAAAATATCTCGATTGCCCGGTCAAAATACTTTTCTGCAATCTGGTTTTTTCCCATGGCACTCAGATTGTAACCAATTCCCGAAGTCAGTCTTCCAATATGAAAATCTCCTCTGGATTTCATGAACTCATAAGTCCGTACCGAATATACCAATGCAATTTCGTTCATTCCATTGGTAGATGCAAGCATGATATTTTTCTGATACGCATCATATACCAGCTGCTCGTTTCCAATTTTCTTTGCCAAATCCACACCCTTACTAAAATAAAAGAGTGCTGCTTCCGAACGATATGCTTTCGCTACAACTTTCGGATGATTGTCGTATGCATAAATATAAATATGTGCCAGATGGTTCCAGTAGCCATATTGCATCAGTTTTTCAATAAGTTCTGCTTCTATTGGAATGTCCTGCACACAGAAAAAGATATTGTACCATCCGGACATTTTCGCCATTACTTTCAACAACGCTGCTCGGAATACCTGCTTGGCATCTTCGCTTTCCATCGCCCGTCCATATGAGAGATTCGCATATTTTTCTGCCTTCTCAAGCTTTCCCTGATACATGTAACAGGTTGCACGAAGGAAATCACATTGCGAACGATACAAAAACTTATTTTCCGCCGGAATCATATGTGTTGCTTCTGAAACAAGTTCCAATGCTTTGGACAATTCTCCAAGTAAAATAGAAGTTCTCGCATATAAAAGGTAGAACTTTCGCTTGCAGGGATCTTCCATCTGTGCATCTTCGAATTTAATCTTATGTTCAACACCCTGAAAATAACGCTCTGCCTGATCATAATCAAGGAACTCTACAATATTGGCAACTTTGCAGATACTTTCTTCATAGTTTTCATCCACATATACATTGTCTGCATATCCTTCACCCAGCGCAAGTTCTTCTTTCAGTTCCGTTCTACGGCGGTTGGATGATCCAATATGATATAACTGACTGTGATCCTCAAGACTCTCTACAATTCCATCCCAGACTTCTGCGATTGATTCCCAGCGTCCGACCGACTCATTCACACCAAGAACCAATCCAATATTTTTGTCAGGTTTCCTAATGAGTGCATATACAAGTTCAAATGCACTACGGCTTGCCATCTGAAAACGATTAATAACAAGCACAATCGGATGTGTTTTTGCCAATGCTTTCAACATCGCTGCAATGGTTTCCGTCATACGGCCCTGCTCATACTCTACTTCGTTGAGAAGAACGCTTTCTTCTCTGTCACAGATTCCATTCTCATAATAACTGCGAAATACCACTCTCTGCGGCTCATATACACCACATTCCGTAAGAAATGTATCAAAGTCACCATCCCGGTATTTCCGGAACATATTACAGATTGTATCCAAAAAAGGTTCATATGCGCCTGTCAGTTCACGGTGTCCAAACTCATGCCATGCAAAAAAAACGCTATCATCATTTTCCTGATAACGCTTTATCGTCTCTAAGCTTTCTATTGAGAAATCATTGTTATAACTTGCCATAACAATGTTTCTCTCCGTTTTTCCAACACGGCCATACACCTGTTCAATTACACCATTATAATATTTATCAATCATGGATTACTCCCCCTGCAATCCTTTTTTGTCTGTCTAACAGACCAATATACTCAAATATATAGTATGACAAACCCTTGTTTTTGTCAAGATTTACACCCTTTTTCCAGCCTTCAAAAGCGTGCAGATTTCCTCATTTTCCAGCATAATCGTGTAATCCATTTCTGTATGGCTGACAGGGTGTTCGAACGTAATCCGGTAGGAACATAATCCAAGCTGCTTTGCCGGACAATCTCCGTATTTGATATCTCCTACAATCGGGATTCCCGCATGTGCCAGCTGCACACGGATCTGATGATGCCGGCCGGTATGAAGTGTAATATCCAGCAACAGCTTTTGTCCCCTCTGCGCAACAACCTCATAATCCAGGCGGGAATGTTTCGTGTCCTTCGTCTTCTGCGGCATAACAGCGGATACATTGTGCTTTGCATCAAAAGCAATCTCGTTCTCCAACGTTCCCTTTGCGTCTAATCCAATTTCTTCCATGGATTGTTTTCCCTCTGGAAGCTGCACGAGCGCATAGTAATGTTTTCCAACAAAACGTTTTTTCACCTGCTCGGACAATTTTGCAGCAGCCTGCGGTGTCTTGGCGTATA
>URYB01000189.1 GCA_900552085.1 uncultured Lachnobacterium sp. | reverse complement strand
ACATTTATCTGTTCTACCAGTGTATTTCCATCCTGCACATCAATACCTGATACCTGTGTAACAAAATTATCCCAAACACTTCTTAAGTCAAGACCATTCAATTTTAACGAAATTTCTTCTTCATTTTTCCAGTCCGATTTCAACAAGCGTGTCTCATATATTGCAAGCTGGTATGCATTTTCATAATGCAGCACAATCAACAACTTTTGTCCAAAGAGTTTTGATACCATAATAATATTCTTATCATCATACTCTCGTCTTTTAAGTTCCATCTGAAGAACAAATATAGCAGATATATCTTCCGTTGCCTTAATATTCACAGAAGCTTCTGATATCTCATTGGTAATAATCATTCTGCTTATATCAACATCAAACTTATCTTTTTTATTTCCTGCTAACTCTGCTGCATATTTCTCATAGATAAGTTTTTTATGTAATGGCTTCCTAATCTCAGATGTTTTAGGCAAATCAAACATGTAAATACCTCCTACTTTATGACAAGAAAACTGATCAGCTCAAAATCATCTAATCCACTTATAGTCTCAGATAAAAAACTCATCTGTTTGCCACTTAAGAAGCTATCCATCTCACTTTCATCTTTCAGCTCAATGATGGATGCAATGGCATCTCCAAGTAAATCCGAATATTTTCCCATTCTCCGACCATCGTCTGTTTCATCATTGAATTTAGCACACAATTCTTTATCTGGTTCCTTTTTACCCTTACATAAAAGCCTGAATGAATCCAGCATTTCCTTCGGTGAAAGATGATCTATGATTACCTCTCCTTCTTCTGACATATACACCATATAGAATGGATGCAGCCTGTTCTGACTGTTGATATTTACCTCATTCTTTATATTTCTAAGTACAAATATTACACCAGCCGGCAATTCTTCAGTTGCTTTTACCACAGCATTCATTCCATGCGGTGCCTTTTCAATCTCAGGATGTGTCTTAATATAATCAAGCAAGTCCAGTCTGAACTCATTCAATCCAAGATCCATAATTGATATTCCTGATGACATATCTTCAATATCTACCACTTCCTCCTGTAATCTCTTGAGCTGCTGTTTTCGATACTCTAAATCTCCCTTTTCCTCCGGGCTGAGGACATTATCATCACCGGTAGCTGTCATATCCACGATTTTCATTCTGGTTTCTACCCTGGCTTTCAGATTAATATATTCATCCAATGTAATGTCCGGCCAAAAGTTTACCAGCTGGATACATTCATTTTTACTTCCAATTCGGTCTATTCGTCCAAATCTCTGGATAATACGCACCGGATTCCAATGTATATCATAATTAATCAGATAATCACAGTCCTGCAGATTCTGACCTTCCGATATACAATCAGTTGCTATCAGAATATCTATTTCTGCTTTTTCGTTCGGTAATAATAGACTTTTTCCTTTAGATACCGGTGAAAAACATGTTAATACTGTATTTAAGTCCGTTTTCAAACCTTTGATCGTGGTCTTTCCATCAACCGAGCCGGTAATAATTGCTGTATCTAATCCATATTTTTTCTTCACATACACACTTACTGTGTCATACAAATAATCAGCTGTATCTGCAAAAGCAGTAAATATGATAATTTTCTTATTACCAATATTAATAGGATGTTCCTGCTTTTCATCAATCACATCAAATAATGTCTGCAATTTGCTATCATGAGCAGGTGTGATATCTGCAATCATCGTAAGAAGCAAATCCAGTATTTCCTTATCCCTTTCAAGCTCCCGTCTCCATGACTTATAATCCATATCTGCAATGTCTATTCTTACTTTCTTTCCGATTGCAAACACATCATCATTCTGGTCATCCCCGTCTAAATCCATATTTGTAATGTCATTCAAATTCAATGAGGATTTATTATAGCCCTGTTCAAAATCTGCAATGCTCTTTATGGTATCAGTAATAAGATCGTTAATACGTTTTAATGTCAGCCTGAAGGAATATACTGAACTTTCCATTCGCTTCATAAGGTTTATTGACATCAATCTTCTGATTCCCTGCTCGCGACCTGACTGTGTAAGTCCTCCCCTTACATGGTTTGAGTCATACACATCTTTATACTTGGTCAATTTACTTGGCAGGATATAATCCGTTGGTGTATATATACATAATCTAAGCAGATTCAGCTGTTCAAATATCTCATTGTAATTGATTGCCTTGCTTAAATCTGTCAAGCCCGGTCTTTTTGATATAGGTGGATTTCTCTTTGGAAATGTTCCTATATCTGACGTATCATAATATTTCTGAATATGCTTTCTTGAACGTGCAATCGTTACACTATCAAGCAGTTCAAAAAAGTCGAAATCAAGCATTCTTAAAAGTTTGCTTGTAGTTCTATCCTCCGGTTCCCATTTACTCCATGTATTAAAGGCAGTCTGTGCCTGCTTAAAAATATCATCAATACTCTTATGTGTATTTAGCTTTTCGTCCAGTAACTGGCTTTCTCCCTCATAAGCAAGAGCAATCTGATTCTTCAGATCTACAAAACGATTATTTACCGGTGTAGCAGACAGCATAAGTACCTTTGTCTTAACACCTTTGCGTATAACCTTGTTAAGAAGCTTCAGATATCTGTTTTCTTTCTCATCCTCACCGGATACTTTTCCACCATTACGGAAATTATGTGATTCATCAATGACCACCAAATCATAATTTCCCCAGTTTACCATATCAAGATCCATACCATTGGAATTTCCAGACTCTCTGCTTAAATCTGTATGAAACAGTACATCGTAGCGCATACGATCAGCTGCAATCGGATTGTTGATATAATTATACTTATATGTATTCCAGTTATTTGCCAGCTTCTTAGGACATAATACAAGTACAGATTTGTTTCTGTTCTCGTAATACTTTATTACAGACAATGCTGTGAATGTTTTTCCTAAACCTACTGAATCTGCCAGGATACATCCGTTATACTTCTCCAGTTTATTGATAATTGCTAATGCAGCATCCTTCTGAAAATTATAGAGCATCCCCCATATCTTGCTTTCTTTAAAGCCTGTTGCCTCGTTTGGCAGTACATCCTCTGATACATCTTCAAGAAATTCATTGAAAATATTGTATAATGTTACAAAATACAGATAATCCGGAGAATTTTCATTATAAACAGTTGTGATATTCTCTATCACTTCAGCTGTCACTTCCTGCAGTTTTGACGCATCGTTCCAAATTTGTTCAAATAATTGCAAGTATGCAGTACTCATTGGTGCTTCTGATTTCTGAACCATATAATAAGCATTATTTCCACGTTCACAGCCTAAATCTACTGTTGTAAATCCGCTTAATGGCATATAATTCTTATCATCTACATTGATGAATCCCATCATATTTTCATTTGTCACATTTGACTTGAACACTGCCTTTTTACGAATCCACTCCGCACATTCTTTTGCAATTGCTTTCTGTGTCATTTCATTACGAAGCTTAACTTCAAACTCCGAACCAAACAGATTTTTCTCGCGTTCCTGTCTAGGTATATAAAATTCTCTCTTCTCTCGCTTAGCTTTTTCGTTAATGAATGTTGGTGATGTAAAAATAAAACGCAATTCATCTACATTTTTAAGTTCTTTCTTTAATTCAGCAAATGCATAAATAGAAAAGCAGGCTGCAGCAATAGAGACTTTACTATCCTTATGTATTTCAGTTGTCAAGTCTTCTTTTAGTGTCTTATTGACATTATCTATTATTTCCAATTCCGTTTGCCTCCTTCGTTTGTTCTATGCATTAAGCTTATTCTTCTTATACCTTGCATCTGCTGGCTTCTGTGCAGTGTCAGGAATCAACCACATTTTTCCCTTTTTAATCGCACCATCAACTCTTCCCTCTGTGCATAAAACTCCTATTCTTCTAGTAGAAATATTCCATACCTTTGAAAGTTCTGTTGCTGTTAAATACTCCATAATCGAAACCTCCATAATAAGAATATTATATTCTATTATCGGAATAATAGCAATCAGAAAGCTATATACTTCATCTATTTTTTGCTCATTTTACATCACTATTTTATGCACTTTTCACAAGCAAATAGAATTAACAGAAGCTCATATCTATTATATCATTGCTCATTTTCAGTTACTATTTATTAAATTTGGCACAATCCCAGCATCTATAATCCTGCACTCAATTCCTATAAAATAATCCCCCCAATATCATATATTTCCCTCTATCTTTTCTTATATGTCTATTATACTCCCCTTCCCCTTCATTTCTACAATATACATTATTTTTCTAGACATTTTTCGACTCCTTATCTTCCCCTGACATACAGCGCATCTTTACCAGTCCTCCCCAGTCTCGTCCATCGCATCATCCACCCCATCCGCATAATCACTGTCGCTGTCGTATCTGTCATAATCATAATCGCCGTCCATGTAGATATCGTCATATCCGTCATCATACGAATCATAGGTGCGTTTTCCGGAGCTGTTCTTCTTTGTGCTGTTGCTATAACTACGATTCGTATTTTCCGAATTCCCCGTCGAAGAATTTTCGGAATACTTACTATGATAGGCAGAGCTTCTGTATGAGGAGTATCTGCTGCCAGATGATTTATGAAGATAACAATAGCTGCTGCCACTTGCCTGTTTGTTATCACATCCTGTCTTTATGCACTTTGGTTCGCTGGCTTCCCCGACGCTGCCGATCACATAAAGGATACCAATGATTACCAAAAATATTACAGCGCTCTGTCCAAATGAATTTTTACTCATATAACTCCGCCTCCTTGTTTATATCACAATTATCTATCCACCCTATTTTATCGAACAACATATCGCAATCAGAATAAGTATTGCAATAGCAATTACCAGCAAAACAGGCTGCGTAAATAACCATGCCACCAGAAATAACAATACACATCCTCCTACAAACTTACCTATTGCAGCTATTCCTGAATAATCTCCGTTGCAAGCTGCTAATATTGCTCCAACAACAAACAATAAAAGGAATGCTAATATATGCATATATGCTACCTCCATTTCCAGAACCAAACAACATCGTAAATAAAAAGAGCCACCCCAAAAGCTTTTTTGCTTTCTCAGGATGACTCCATTATGTCAAATTGCAAGTCCATAAATCTCCACTTGTAATTCGAATCTTTGTTCTATTTTTCTCGATGCTGCTCCACTTGATAAATATCACTTGTATTGGTTACACTATAGACACAAAACATAGCTATTTTTTCCTACCATTCTACTGATATATTTATTGATTTCATAACAAAATTTGTGTATAATTTTGTTATGAAAAGGAGGTGTTTTTCATGCCTACAATCAAATCAAGTGCTGATTTAAGGAATAATTATAATGAAATTTCTACCTTTTGTCACAAATATCCTGAACCAGTTTTTATTACGAAGAATGGAAAAGGCGATCTTGCTGTTATGAGCATTGAAGCCTACGAAGAATTGACCAGCCGCTTTGAACTATATGGCCAGATAAAAGAAGGAATGGATGATATTGTATTTGGCAACACACGCCCATTTTCTGAAGCTATGGCTGATATCAGGAGTCGTCGCAATCGATGAGTTACCAGCTCCATATCACTTCCGCAGCAGAACATGATCTGATACGAGCTGTAGATTATATCGAATTTACCCTTAAAAATCCTGATGCCGCAGATAAACTG
>URYB01000188.1 GCA_900552085.1 uncultured Lachnobacterium sp. | reverse complement strand
CGGCCGTGCTGGATGAATATTACTGGCTGAACAAGGAAGATCCAAACTATTCGCTCTGCCGTGCAACCGAAAACCGCGGAAAGGATGCACACACGGATGGAAAGTTTAACTTAAGCCAGAAAGGCTGCATGGAAATCATGAAACTGTTCATGACAAAAGATGAGGATCTCTATGACAAGACCATTGAGGATGTGTTTGATGAGGAAGTCTTTGACTCGACCTTCTGGCTGTACTGGCGCACCATGTTTGCATTCGAAAACTGGCACAGTGCACTGGAAATGAAGCTTTATTTCCAGCGGTTTATCCACCATATTTCCGGTCTGCCGGATTTCTCCGCACTGAAATTTACACGCTACAACCAGTATGAATCCCTGATTCTTCCGATGAAGAAATATCTCGAAGATGCCGGTGTACAGTTCCAGTTCAATACCGAAGTAACGAACGTTATTTTTGATATCAAAGATGGAAAGAAAGTGGCAAAAGCTATTGACTGCAAAGTGAAAGGTGTAGAGACTGGAATCGTTCTGACCGAAAATGATCTGGTATTTGTCACAAACGGAAGCTGTACGGAAGGTACGATTTACGGAGATCAGAACCATGCACCAAACGGCGATGCAGAAGTGCGCACCAGTGGATGCTGGAGTCTGTGGAAGAATATCGCAAAACAGGATGAGGCATTCGGACATCCGGAAAAATTCTGTTCCGATATTGCAAAGACCAACTGGGAGTCTGCAACTGTTACCACATTGGATGACAAGATTCTTCCATATATTGAAAAGATCTGCCAGCGTGATCCGCGCAGCGGAAAGACCGTTACCGGAGGTATTGTAAGCTGCAAAGATTCCAGCTGGCTGTTAAGCTGGACGATCAACCGTCAGGGACAGTTCAAGGAGCAGGACAAAGACAAAGTCTGCGTATGGGTATACGGTCTGTTTACCGATGTGCCGGGTGATTTTATCAAGAAGCCGATGAAAGAGTGTACCGGTAAAGAGATCACAGAAGAGTGGCTGTATCATCTGGGTGTGCCGGAAGATCAGATTGAGGATCTTGCAGAGCACAGTGCTGTCTGCGTACCGACCATGATGCCGTATATCACCGCATTTTTCATGCCAAGAACAAAGGGAGACCGCCCGGATGTCGTTCCGGATGGCTGTGTCAACTTTGCATTCCTCGGACAGTTTACCGAGACGCCGAGAGATACCGTATTTACAACGGAGTATTCGGTGCGTACCGCAATGGAAGCGGTCTACGGACTGCTCGGTGTGGACCGCGGTGTGCCGGAAGTATGGGGAAGTGTTTACGATGTGCGTGAACTGTTAGACAGCAGCGTGAAGCTGATGGATGGCAAGTCACCGCTGCAGATGGATCTCGGACCACTCAATGTGATCAAGAAACCGCTTCTGAATAAAATCAAAGGAACCGTGATTGAAAAATTGTTGCGGGATCATGATATATTGCGTGATGGAATGATTTAAAATGAAATTAGACAATACAAAAGAAGAGGCAAGCTGCCTCTTCTTTTGCTGTAAATATGTTTATGATTCATATTCTTTTTGTAATTCTTTTTCCAGTTCTCTAGGACGAAAATCTACGCCTCTGGAAGAATCGGAATCCGGATCATCTCCGAAATGATAATCATTTCCCGGAAGAATTGCATTTAATAAAATACCTACGATTGCTGCAATCGCAAGTGAAGTCAGTGTGATGGAAGTTCCTGCGATAGTAAAAGTAAGTCCATCGGAGAAACCAAGTCCGCTGACTAAGATGACACCTGCGATAATCAGATTACGCGATTTCGTGAAGTCTACGTGATTTTCCACTACATTACGCACGCCGATGGCAGAAATCATACCATAGAGAATGAAGCTGACGCCACCGATGATGGAATATGGCATAGTGGCGATAATCTGAGCAAACTTAGGAATAAAACTAAGGACAATCGCATATACAGCAGCGAGACGAACAACCTTTGGATCATGGACACGGGACAGTTCGAGTACACCGGTATTCTCACCGTATGTGGTGTTGGCAGGTCCACCGATCAAAGCGGAGAAAGAAGTCGCAAGACCGTCACCAATCAAAGTACGATGAAGTCCCGGATCTTCCAGGAAGTTCTCACCAACGGTTGCGGAGATCGCAGACATATCACCGATATGTTCCATCATGGTTGCGATGGCAATCGGTGCCATAACAAGGATGGCAGTGAGGTTGAACTTTGGCAATTGGAATGGCGGAAGTCCGATTGCAGCAGCGTCTGCAACAGTTTTAAAGTTAAAGATTGCATCTCCGTTTGGATTTGTAAATCCCAGGAAATGGAGTGCCAGAGCAAATAAATAGGAGACAACAACACCCATAAGGATTGGAATGATCTTAAACATTCCCTTGCCCCAGATATTAAAGATAATAATGGTAGCTAATGCGACAATTGCAATCAGCCAGTTGGTAGAAGCATTTTTTACAGCAGATGGCGCAAGGCTTAATCCGATACAGATAATGATTGGTCCGGTCACAACTGGAGGAAGAAAACGCATCACGCGCTTTACTCCGATCAGTTTAATGATCAGTGCAAGAATCAGATAGAGAAGACCGGCAATAAAGATACCACCGCATGCATACTGTAATTTCTCCGAATCTGGCATGTTTGCAAAAATACCGGATTCGAGATTTGCGATACTTAAAAATCCACCCAGGAATGCAAAGGATGAACCAAGGAAAGCATGAACTTTCAGTTTGGAACATAAATGGAAAAACAGAGTACCGAAACCGGCACAGAATAAGGTTACCTGAATGGAAAGAACCTGATTTCCGCTTTTAAAGTAGCTGTTTACCAGCATTGGAACAAGAATGGTTGCACCGAACATGGCAAACATATGCTGCAGACCGAGCAGCAGCATTTTTGGAACGCCTAAGACGCTGGCGTCCTTAATGATGTCTTTTTTCTGACTCATTTGTATAACTCCTCCTTAAAATAAATTATTTATACACTAACATCTGTTTTGACGTAAGGTTCAGAACAGATTGTAGTTTCTCCAATGACATCCAGATAGAAATTAGCCATGGTCTGCGCCTGATAAGGAGCAACCCACAGATAGCCGACCCAGAGTGTGAGTGCGGATAAAAGCTGTAATCCCACAAAACTCAGAATAAGATAAAACAGACGGCTACGATGTCCTTTCATAATACCGTGACTCACTTTTAAAGCCTCTGTTGGTCGCATTTGCGGGTGGTCGATGATCAGATACAAAGAGAGTGCATACTGTAATTCCACAATCACGAGCAGGACGATGCTTATAATGGTAAGTACAGAAAAAATAATAATATTATAGAGAGTAAATCCTTTGAAAAACATAAGAAACATGCCTGCAATCATAGGAATCACCGTTGGAATGGTGATGAGCACCATAAGCAGTCCGGTAAGAATGTACCGGTCCGGATGATTCGAAAATCCATAGAAAAGCATCTTAAAAGAATAAGGCTGCTTTCTTGCCATCGACAGATGTACGCGGATGACACCTGCGGATAAGATCACAGTGACAAGAGAAATTAAAAAATTTGCCACATAGAAAACAATGGTCTGAGACAGCGCCTGATGCGTGTCCTGTAACATGGAAAACGGGAGTTCCAACACAAGTGGGAGAAGCGTTGCCACGAGGGAAACACCCATCGGAATTCCAAAATGGCCGCAAAGATTTTGTCTTGCGATGCGTTTCAGTTCTTTGCCTGGTTTATTCATAGAAAAGGCTCCTTTAAATCTGTTTTTGTTTTTGCTATAATGAATCATTATGAAGACGAATGAAATTTACGATAAATGTTTTTACATCATAGGTTGGATGGGCATTGGTGCGCTGACAGTCCTTTGGATCATCTGGAAAGCAGGATTCCTCGGCGGGATAACAATCCCTCCATGCACACTTCACAGTATTACGGGATATTACTGTCCCGGCTGCGGTGGAACCCGCGCCGTGCGCTTTATGCTGCAGGGGCATGTGTTAAAATCCCTTTATTACCATCCGATCGTTGTATATACGGCAGTTTTTGGCAGCTGGTTTATGATTTCCCAGACGATACAGAGGTTGTCCAAAGGAAAAATCGCAATCGGTATGCGCTACCGGGATATCTATCTGTGGATCGCGCTTGGACTTGTACTTGCAAACTGCCTCATCAAAAATCTGGTGCTTGCAATGACCGGATATGCCATGATGTAAAAAGCGTCTTTTATTGTTGCAGCAGCTGGTTGTAATCGATACCGGTCATGTCGGAGTAGGCTTTGAAAATACCTTCGATACTTCCGTACTCATACAACATAAATAAATATATTGATATAATGACAGCCGTAAGCACAATTCCGATGATTCCGAGAATGAGACCGACCTGCGCTTTGGCGCCGTAGCGAATTTGTCCGCCGCGCGACAGAGAGGCCAGAATGATGGCTAATGCACCGCAGGGAATTGCCAGATACAGGCAGGTGCAACTTACGATTGAAATGATACCAAGAGTCATAGCGGCAATCTCCATACGGTCAGAATGATTGCCGGAAACAGGTTGTTCGTACATGTTGCCGGACGAATTGTACATATCCATGTGTTACCTCCAAAACTTATTGATTTCATTTTATCACTTCATATATAATAGGGAAAGATAAAAATGCCATGAAAGGAAAAATCTTATGGATATCATGAAAAAGATAGCAGCAGAGCTTGGGGTTCGTGCCAATCAGGTAGAGGCTGCCGTAAAATTAATTGATGAGGGATGTACGATCCCTTTTATTGCCAGATACCGTAAGGAGGCAACGGGCGCATTGAATGATGAGCAGTTGCGTGATCTTTATGACCGTCTGGTTTATTTGCGTAATCTGGAAGAAAAGAAACAGACCGTTCTGGCTTCCATTGAAGAGCAGGGAAAACTGACCGAAGAACTTCGCAGTCAGATTCTTGCAGCAGAAACACAGGTCGCAGTGGATGATCTGTATCGCCCATATCGTCCGAAGCGACGTACCAGAGCAACGATTGCAAAGGAAAAAGGCTTAGAGCCACTGGCAAATATATTGATGCTTCAGATGTTGAAGACACCGGTTTTGGAAGAAGCTGCCAAATATGTTGATCCGGAGAAAGAAGTGGCAACACCGGAGGAGGCGTTGGCCGGAGCCCAGGATATTCTGGCAGAGTTTATCTCAGATAATGCCGATTACCGCAAGCATATCCGTGAACTGACGATGAAAAAAGGCTTCCTTGTTTCTGCAGCAAAAGATCCGGAGGCGGAGTCTGTCTATGAAATGTACTATGATTACAACGAACCGCTTGCCAAGGCCGCTGGACACCGCACACTTGCCATAAACCGAGGGGAAAAAGAAAAAGTTCTTACCGTGCGCATCGAAGCTCCGGTTGACGATGTTATCCGCTATCTGGAAAAACAGGTGATTACCAATACCCAGGCGCAGACCGCACCAATTCTTCGTGATGTAATTGCAGATGCCTATGACCGTCTGATCGCACCGGCAATCGAACGTGAAATCCGGAACGATTTATCGGAAAAAGCGGAAGATGGTGCAATCAAAGTGTTTGGAAAGAACTTAGAGCAGCTTTTGATGCAGCCGCCAATCAAGGGACAGGTTGTGCTTGGCTGGGACCCGGCATTTCGTACCGGATGTAAGCTTGCGGTAGTGGA
>URYB01000187.1 GCA_900552085.1 uncultured Lachnobacterium sp. | reverse complement strand
CACACTTTGACTTTACGAACACATATACAAGCTGCCGAACCAGCTTTCCGGTGGACAGAGACAGCGTGTGGCTTTTGCCCGTGCACTTGCACCGAATCCGCAGGTGCTGCTTTTGGATGAGCCGTTTGCAGCGATTGACGCAAAGGTGCGTACAGAACTTCGTACCTGGCTCAAAGAGATGGTGACAAAGCTTGGAATCACAAGCATATTTGTAACCCACGACCAGGATGAGGCGGTGGAAGTGGCCGACGAGATCATTATCACGAACCACGGAAGAATCGAGCAGTTAGGTACACCGATGGAGATTTACAAATCGCCGGATACGCCGTTTGTGGCACAGTTTATCGGCAGATCCTCCGTCGTGGAACATTATGATAAATTAAAAGGATTCGATCCGGTTGAAGGTGCGCATCACGCAGTCCTGCGTCCGGAATTCGTAAAACTATCCAGAAGCGAACCGGAGCGCTACATCAGTGCGACGGAGACCGGAATTGTCAAAGACATTGTTTTCCGGGGCAACCATCTGGATATTGTAGTGGATATCGATGGCATAGAGATCGTAGCGGAACGCTCGCTGGAAAAAGATGCGTTATCCATTGGCGAAAAAGTATATGTCCTGATCTACCGTTTATACATCTTTGATGAGCATCAGACCTATCTGGTGGAGAATCAGGAGATGCAGGTAGACGATGTATTCTATATTTAGGAAGGAGCCAATATGAAGATCGAACAGAAAGAAGTTCTTTATACAGATATATTAATCATAGGTGGTGGTACCGCAGGCTGTTATGCGGCGATGACAATTCGTGAACATTCCGATTATTCCGTAGTGATCGCGGAGAAAGCCAATATCAAGCGAAGCGGCTGTCTCGCAGCCGGGGTCAACGCCTTGAATGCCTATATTGTAAAAGGCAGAAAGCCACAGGATTATGTGGATTACGCAAAAAAGGATGCAGACAACATTGTCCGTGAGGATCTGCTTCTGACAATGTCGGAGGGGCTCAACCGTGTCACTGCAAAGATGGAACAGCTTGGCCTTGTCATTTTAAAGGATGAGAACGGGAAATATGTTGCCAGAGGAAACCGAAACATCAAGATTAATGGAGAAAACTTCAAACCGCTGCTTGCGGATGCGGTAGCAAAACTTTCGGATGTGACCGTTATCAATCAGCTGAATATCACGGATTACATTGTAAAAGACAATCGCATCGAAGGTGCCTATGGATTTTCGATTGCAGAGCAGAAAGCTTATGAGATCCGGGCAAAGAAAGTGCTGATCGCGACCGGAGGTGCAGCAGGATTATATAAGCCGAACAATCCGGGCTTTTCCCGTCACAAAATGTGGTATCCGCCATTTAATACAGGTGCCGGATACGCCATGGGAATTCGAAGCGGTGCAGAGATGACAACGTTTGAGATGCGTTTTATCGCACTGCGATGCAAAGACACCATCGCACCGACCGGAACGATTGCACAGGGCGTTGGAGCAAAGCAGGTGAACTCGCTGGGAGAAGTGTATGAGACAAAATATGGTCTGACAACTTCCCAGCGTGTGTACGGAACCGTGCAGGAAAACTTAGAGGGACGGGGACCATGTTATCTGCGGACAGAGGGCATTACAGAGGAACAGGATGATTCCCTTCGCAAAGCATATCTGAACATGGCACCAAGCCAGACCTTAAAATGGGTGGAGGCCGGCAAAAATCCAAGCCAGCAGAATGTGGAGATTGAGGGAACCGAGCCTTATATCGTCGGCGGTCATACCGCCAGTGGTTACTGGGTGGACACGAATCGTGAGACAACGATTCACGGGCTTTTTGCAGCAGGTGATGTGGCAGGCGGATGTCCGCAGAAGTATGTTACCGGCGCGCTGGTCGAAGGTGAGATTGCAGCGTTACATATGGTAGAGCAGCTGGATGCCGAAAGCAGAACGGAAGATGAGGCACAGGAGAGCGAACTTGTCGCAGTTGCAGCATTGGAGGACAAAGCGGCGGAATATGATGCCATTCTTCAGAGAGAGCAGGCCATGTTTACCGTAGAACAGCTTGAGGAAGCCATGCAGAAAGTCATGGACCAATATGCCGGAGGAATCGGCACACATTACCAGTTCAACGGAAAGCAGCTTGCCATGGCGGAAGAAAAAATCCGACAGCTGCAGGTGCTTGCAGAAGGACTGAAAGCCGAAGATATGCATGAGCTGATGTTTGTGTATGAGTTAAAGGAACGCCTGACGGTATGCCTTTCCGTGATCGCCCATCTCGGCGCACGAAAAGAAACCCGCTGGCATAGTTTTGCAGAGAATCTGGATTATCCACAGAAGAGTGACGAGTGGTTACGTTATGTCAACTCCCGCCTGGTGGATGGAAAGATAGAAATTATATACCGGGATCTGGTAGAAGGAGGTACAACGTATGAGCATCGCAATTGATTCCATGAAATGCAGAGGATGTAAAAAGTGTACGGTAGTGTGCCCGGGCAGTCTCATCGAACTGAATGAGGACAAGAAAGCATATATCCGTTATCCGAAGGATTGCTGGGGTTGTGCATCCTGTCTGAAAGAGTGTGCGTTCGGCGCCATATCCTTTTACCTTGGTGCAGATATCGGTGGCATGGGAAGTAAAATGACCGTGTCCAGCAAAGGAGATCTGTTGAACTGGCAGATCGAGAAAGCCGATGGCACAAAGGAAGTTATTGTAGTCAACAAGAAAGATTCTAATAAATATTAAGGGAAACCAAAGGAGGAAAATCATGAGTCAATTATCGCATCTTGACGCGTTAGAAGCGGAAGCTATCTATATTATCCGTGAGGTAGCAGCAGAGTGTGAAAAGCCGGTAATGCTGTATTCCATCGGAAAGGACAGCTCGGTAATGTTACATCTGGCAATGAAAGCGTTTTATCCGGAGAAGCCACCATTTCCATTCCTGCATGTAAATACAACATGGAAGTTCAAGGAAATGATCAAATTCCGTGATGAGACAGCAAAGAAGCTTGGTATCGAAATGCTTGAATATATCAACGAGGATGGTGTAAAACAGGGCATCAATCCATTCGATCACGGCAGTGCTTACACAGACATTATGAAAACACAGGCATTAAAGCAGGCATTGAACAAATATGGATTTACTGCTGCATTTGGCGGTGGCCGTCGTGATGAGGAGAAGTCTCGTGCCAAAGAAAGAATTTTCTCTTTCCGTAATGAGAACCATGCGTGGGATCCTAAGAACCAGAGACCGGAAATGTGGAAACTTTACAACTCCAAGATTCATAAGGGAGAGAGTATCCGTGTATTCCCAATCTCCAACTGGACAGAGACCGACATCTGGGAGTACATCAAGAGAGAGAATATTGACATCGTGCCACTGTACTTTGCAGCGGAGCGTCCGGTCATCGAGCGTGACGGTCAGATTATCATGGTAGATGATGATCGTCTGAAACTCCGCCCAGGTGAGAAGATTGAAAACAAGAGTGTACGTTTCCGTACTTTGGGATGCTACCCTCTGACTGGTGGTATTGAATCCACCGCAACTACATTGGATGAAATCATTGATGAGACCTTAAGTGCTGTAGAATCCGAGCGTACGACCCGTGTCATTGACAACGAGGCAGCCGGCAGCATGGAACGAAGAAAAAGGGAGGGTTATTTCTAAAATGAGCGGATTACTTAAATTTATTACCTGCGGTAGTGTCGACGATGGAAAGTCCACACTGATCGGACATATTTTATACGATTCCAAACTGCTTTACGCAGATCAGGAAAAAGCACTGGAACTTGACTCAAAAGTGGGAAGCCGCGGTGGTGCCATCGATTATTCCCTCCTTCTGGACGGACTGATGGCAGAGCGTGAGCAGGGTATCACAATCGACGTTGCTTACCGTTATTTCACAACCGATAAGAGAAGCTTTATCGTAGCAGACACACCGGGACATGAAGAGTATACAAGAAACATGGCAGTAGGTGCTTCTTTTGCAGACCTTGCAGTAATCCTTGTAGATGCAAAGCAGGGCGTGCTGGTACAGACAAGAAGACACGCAAGAATCTGCTCCCTCATGGGAATCAAGTATTTTGTCTTTGCAGTAAACAAAATGGATCTGGTAGATTACAGTGAAGCACGCTTTAACGAGATCGTGGCACAGATTGACGAGTTATCTAAGGAACTTTCCCTTGCAAGCGTCAAGATCATTCCGGTTTCTGCAACCGAAGGTGACAACGTAACAAAGCGTTCCGACAAGATGGACTGGTATAAGGGAGAAGTGCTTCTTCCATATCTTGAGGACATTGATGTCAGCGAGAAAAAGCAGGAAGAGGGCTTTTATATGCCGGTACAGCGTGTATGCCGTCCGGATCATACATTCCGTGGTTTTCAGGGACAGATCGAGAGCGGAAGCATTTCTGTTGGAGATGATATTATTACCCTGCCAAGCAATGAGCATGCAAAGGTAAAGAGCATTCTGGTTGGAGACAAGAATGCAGATACTGCAGATGAAGGCCGTCCGGTAACGATCCAGCTCGATAAGGAAGTGGACGTTTCGAGAGGTTGTGTTCTGACAACCACCCATCTGCCGGTCAGCAAGAACTTTACAGCGACCATTCTGTGGATGGATGATCAGGAACTTACCGTGGGCAAAGATTATCTGGTAAAACTTGGAACCAAGACCATTCCTGGTATCCTGAAGAATATCCAGTACAAGATCGATGTCAATACCGGTGAATACATTCCGGTCGGACGTCTGAAAAAGAACGAGATTGCCGTATGTGATATCGTTCTTCAGGAAGAAATCGTACTCGATGCATTCCTGACACACAAGACATTGGGTGAGCTGATTCTGATCGACCGTATCACAAACATGACATCTGCATGTGGTGTAGTAGAAAATCCGGAACTTGATGAGAGCAAAGATGTAAAATGTGCTTTTGTATCCGGAAATCTGAAAGCAAACGGAGACATTTTCGAAGAGTTCTATTATGACCTTGAGAGCATGACCGTATTTAAAGTGCATCCATCCGGAAATACCTATACAATCGGTGATGAGATTCCGGTCAGCGGAGAATCTTACCAGTATCCGGATTCTTTCGATATTGTAGTTCTTCGTGATCAGGTAGCCGTATCTGTACGCGACAAAAAGATTACAGCGATCATTCCATTGGCTGATTACAGCTATCAGAATGTGCCGGTAATCAATGGACGTGGATTTGCTGTTCATGCACAGTCTGCAGCAGATATTGATGCATTTAAGGCAGAACTTGCAGCAGAAGGCGAAAGCATTTCTGAGAATTTCTTCAATAAATGGGTAGACTTTGAGACATATCGTAAGATTGTGTTCAAGGATCAGCATTGGAATTAATCTTGTGGACATATGTAAAAAAATAGAAAAGTAATGTCCTCAAAAAACACAAAGATTGGACATATGCAGAATATATGATAAAATATGTCCTGTAAACAAACATTTTTTGGATTAAATTTCGGATATTCAATACATATGTCCAATGTAAGAAAAAAACAAGGACATTATTAAGAAGGAAAATTGTATATGTCCAAAAAGTGAAAATTATGAGGACTTAATAATAAAATTTTTTGTATATGTCCAAATGACGGAAATTAATCTGTGTAGAGATGAATATTAAAGAGGGGCTGTAAAAAAACTCCCCTGACAGAAAAATCGCCCAGACCGTGAGGCCTGA
>URYB01000186.1 GCA_900552085.1 uncultured Lachnobacterium sp. | reverse complement strand
TAAAAATCCCCACCACACCCCCCCCCAAGAAAGTTAAAAAAACCACACAAAACCAAAACCCCAGCCAGTTGGGTTCCCCGCCGATTGCAAAATGTGATGCAGCACCGCTAAATGCTGTAAACGCCATAATAAAGACGCTTGTTCCGACTGCTGTCTTCAGTTCATAACCAAGTACCGATGTCAGGATAAGAAGCATCATCATACCACCACCTGCGCCGACAAATCCGCAGATAAATCCAATACAGACACCGCTTACCACCGACTGTACGGCACGCTTTTGAGCAGATACGCCCTGCATGGATTCCTTCGTCGTCATGACCGGACGGACAATAATTTTGATGCCAAGCAGAAATGTCATAAAGACGGAAAAGTTTCCCATCGTGGTAGATGGCACAAGACTTGAGACATAGCTTCCGACTACGGTAAACACAAGGACACTTACCATCATGATCAGGCCGTTTCTCACATCAAGGTTCTTATTTTTCCATAGGTATATGCGGACACCGCACTGGCGAGCACATCGGATGACAATGCAATTCCTACCGCCATGTACGGCTCCATGCCAAGGAATGTAATGAGCATAGGACTGATCACGGCAGCTGCACTCATGCCTGCAAAGCCTGTTCCAAGTCCGGCTCCCATTCCTGCAAAAAATGTCACAATAATTGTAAGTAATAGTTTCATTATCATAATTCCTGCGTAATTATATTCTACATTTTTGAATTATTCACTTTTAAACTAATTATAGCAGGCACTCAAAAAATTTCAAATAAAAAACGAGGTCCCCATTCTATCGGAGTCCCCGTTTCTTTTCATCCTGCCACACAGAATGCCAAGAATTATTTTGTTGCTACTACATGACAGCGCATCTTCTTTTCCGCCTGAATCATCATCGAAGAGAAGCCTGCCTTTTTGATCATATCCTTATACTCTTCTTTTTTGTATACTTTTACATCTCCGTGTCCAAACAGATTTGCGAGTGGCATTTCCACATGGTTCATCAGCCATACCACCCAGCCGAACGATGTGTAATCTCTTAAAATCAGGCGGCCTCCTTTTCTAAGTACCCGGTACACACTATTGAAAAACGCCTGTGGATTCGGATAATGGTGAAAACTGTTTGTACAGATAACCACATCAAATGAATTGTCTGCAAATGGGAGATTTTCACAATCTCCTACAACAAACTCTGTATTTGGCAGATTTTTCTGCTTTGCCTTTGCGATCATTTCCGGCGTCAGGTCCAGTCCGGTGTAATGTTTTTGCGGATACTTTTCACTCAATATTTCAAGCATCGGTCCGGTTCCGCAGCCACAGTCTAACACATCTGCAAACTCCGTATCATCCAGTTCTGCAAGAATTTTCGGATAGTCGTATTTACACATCTCGTAAATTCCCGCATGCCCGGAATCATAAATCTCTGCTGCTTTCTTAAATTCATTTCTTGACATTTCCTTGTATTGTTCTGCTGTCTTTGCCATACTTTATACTCCTTTAATATATAATAACCTATTATTGAATGTCACATGCTTTGCAGACTTCTGCCACCCATCGATCTGCATCAAGAAGCAATTCTTCATGGCGTAAATCAAATTCTATAATATCCGGATGTGCAAAATATTTTTCATACCGCTTCCGATATTTTTCTCCCATCTTTTTGGCATAAAAAACGTGAATCACCGTTCCCGGAACGTCAATCTGCTCCCCAACTTTCGTATACAGATCGGTACAGAACTGGTTTTTCATAGATTCTTTGGATATGAAAGAAAAATCAATTCCGCTGTTTTTTCCCATGAGGTCCATAAATTTCTGAATATAATCCGAACTGTCTTTTCCATCGTTCATCTTTTTCTCAAAGATTTTTTTCATGGGCCCTCCACCTTGTCCGGTAATGAGCGGATACATCAGTGGAATCATAAGTGCAGTCTCCAATTTTGCCAGCCACTTTGGTGCCTGGTCCATATCGCTTGAACCGATAATGGCATGGTCGATATGTATATGCTTTCTTCCTGCCAGCAAAGAAACAAACGAACCTCCAAGCGAACATCCGTAGGCTGCATAGATTTTGCCCCCAAATGTTTCTTTTATGTAGGTTTCGATTTTTTCTGTTTCTGCAATCCATCCAGCACATGGCCGAAATTTGTTTTCCAGTAACAACACGTCCCCGGAAATAATAGAATGACAGGCTTGCTTTTATCTCCAAACGCATATGCTTTCACAATAACGTCTCCTTACTAAGATAGTTAGTATTTCCTAACCCTTTTATCATTTTATTCTCGATTACATATCTAAAGCCGTCCGTTGAAATTTGCAAATAGCGGTGCTATACTTAGTTCACTATGTTTAGAAAGCAGGTAACATTATGAGGCGCAAAGCACTAAAAGCCGCATTTCCATGCACGATTCCGATTTTTACCGGGTTCTGGTTTCTTGGACTTGCCTATGGAATTTATATGAAAGTATCAGGATTTTCGTTCGTCTATCCGATGCTGATGAGTCTTCTTATCTTTGGAGGTTCGCTTGAATTTATCACGGTAGAAATGCTTTTGAGTCCGTTTGCCCCGCTGCAGGTATTTATCATGGCACTGCTCATTCAGGCGCGCCATCTGTTTTATGGAATTTCCATGCTGGAAAAATTTAAGGGAACGGGCTGGAAGAAATTTTTCCTGATCTTTGGTATGTGCGATGAGACCTTCTCCGTAAATTACACCGCCGAGATTCCGGAAGATGTGGACAAAGGCTGGTTTATGCTCTGGGTTACGTTTTTAAATCAGTTTTACTGGGTTTCCGCCGCGACAACCGGCGGTCTGATCGGTTCACTTTTAAAATTTGACACAACGGTGATCAGCTTTGTCATGACTGCTATGTTTGTCGTGATTTTTCTCGAACAATGGCTGAAAGAAAAGAATCACGTTTCCTCCCTTATGGGAATTGCAGTATCCGTCCTCTGTCTGATCTGCTTTGGCGCGGATTCCTTCATGTTGCCAACCATGGCGGCAATCGTGCTTTTACTTACGCTTTCCCGGAAAAAATTAGAACCTGTGGAGATTTAAACTATGACACTTACACAACAGATTATCACGATCGGCTTATGTATCGCCGGAACGATGCTCACACGTTTCCTGCCTTTTGCCATCTTTAATGAAAAATGAAAAACGCCTGCCTTTGTGCAGTATCTCGGAAGATTCCTGCCATCCGCTGTCTTTGGTATGCTGGTGGTTTACTGCCTGCGCAATGTCCATGTCCTTTCAGGCACACACGGACTCCCGAAGTTTATCTCCATTCTTGTGACCGGAGTTCTCCATATATGGAAAAGGCAGATGCTCCTCTCAATTGCGGGAGGAACCATCTGCTATATGTTATTGCTCCATTTTATTTTTTAATAATCGTTTCAGCATCTATTTTCCACGGTGGAGCATCCATGGATAAACCCAGAAGATTGCTCCTCCGATTCCTGCGGATGCGATACAGGTCAAAATCAATGCTCCTGCAATTCCCCATGCGAAATAACCAATCATCACAAGGACCGAAAGGACAACCAGAATCAGACACCGCAGAATCATCTGAATCATACTTTTTACCACATCCATCGAAGTGACCGGAATCAGTGCTTCCATCAATAGCCCCACCTGTGAATACAGGAAATCTACAATAAGAAATGTCAGATACCACAAGATCATGATGCCAGGTTGTTCTCCCATAATCACTGTCGCTGCAATCATTCCCGGGATCAGATCAACAGCCGTCTCGTATTCTCCGGCAAGAACGCTGAACCAAACTTTTTTATACGGATTTTCCGGCACTAAAAACAACCAGTTGCGCGCCGTTTCCTGTGCGATCGGATTGCCCATATTCCGGAAGAACATCACCAGAAGCAATACACATCCGACAGCAAAAAAGCTATGACTCTCTACCACTTTTAGTGTAAATGCAGCCACACAGACAATAACTGCAAAATAGAACAGCATTGTATTGGTCACCAGACCGAATTTCGCCATTCTGCGTCTGCTGTATACTTCCTTGGTAAAAAAGACCGTAGCCCCGGAACCTCCGAACACGCCTTCTCTCTGGATACGTCCGGAACGTTTCTTTGTATTTACGACACGTCCTTCTTTTGCCGCATCCAGCATCTGTGCACGCTTACTTGCCTCCGAAAGTGCATCCTCATAAAAGTCTGCCGGAATCTGCCAGATTGCAATGATAAATACAACCACACTTGCCAGCATCAATACCAGATAGATCAGAAACGGCACCACTTCTCCGTTGACCGCACACATGATCATGCCTTTGTACCAGCCTAACACCGGAATCATGCGGCTCCAGTGCGCAGATAATGTCATATTTTCCGTCTCAAGAATATCTCCTGTTGAAAAATATACCGCAGCAAGGGCACCAGCTACCGCAATGACAACCACCAAAATAAATGGGATCACATACTTTTTCAGCCTCTCATGTGTGGAGCAGACCGTGTAAGTAAGCACAACCATCAGTCTCTGGAACACAAGAAGCAAAATCCATCCCACAAAAATTGCAACAATTGCAGAAGCACCAAGTCCCATGTTGAGCACAAGATTCGGAATCTGGAAAACCAGATACACAGAAGCAAATACCGTCGCGATCATCTGAAAACTCAAACGGAACATGAGCACCGACTGCGGTTTGAGCGGTGCAGTAAACAGAAGGTTCACATCTGCCATCTGAAAAATTTCGGTTCCGTTTTTTGATCCTGTGTACATGCCCCACAACAGGATCACAAGAAACAGCAATAGTACCACACTCTCAACATGTGTCTTTACAAGGGCAATATCCTGCGGGCTCATCGGTTGATCGGTCTCTTCCGTATCTTCTTCCTCCACATCTTCCGATTCCTGCATCTCCGAGGCCTGTTCTACCGCCTGCTGATGATCCATCACAGAACCTGCGATTCCACCGACCAGACCAAAGATCACACCGAATCCAATAATTGCCAGAAAGATGACCAAAAAGGTACTGCGAAACATCTTTTTTATGGTGTTTACAAAGGTATGCAGTGCATAATAACCCCATAATTTCATACCTTACACCTCTCTCTCCGCATCCGCACCTTCTGTGATCTCAAAGAAAATATCTTCCAGACTCTTATCGCTGCCCTGTAAATTCTGACGCTCGACAACTGAGGCAATCTTTCCCTGCTTCATAATATAAGTGGTATCCCAGAGTTCTTCGATGCTGTCGATCATATGCGTGCTGACCAGTACCATGCAGCCACGCGCACGCAGTTCCTGAAACAACAGCTTTAATTCTTTGATTGCATGCGGATCAAGACCAATCATCGGTTCGTCAAACAAGATCAACTTCGGACGCGGTAGCAGTCCACAACAGATTGAAAGCTTCTGCTGCATTCCTTTGGAAAGTTCATCACCAAACTTTTTCTTTTTATCCGCCAGATCAAACCGCTGCAACAGCGCTTCTTTTTCTTCCTTATAATCCTTTAATTTATAGACACGTGCAATAAATTCGAGGTGTTCATCCACGGTCAGATTTGGATAAAGAGACGGGATCTCCGGCACATATCCCATGATCTTTTTTGCCTCAATGGATTTATTGTTCAAACCGTTTACACGAATTTGTCCCTCATATTTGAGAAATCCCATGATACATTTGATAATTGTGCTTTTTCCTGCACCGTTTGGTCCGAGCAGTACACCGATCTCCCCATCCGGGA
>URYB01000185.1 GCA_900552085.1 uncultured Lachnobacterium sp. | reverse complement strand
TCAGAATATGGGAATTAAAGTCGTACAGACCTGGTTAGGATGTGTCTTTGCAGCAACAATCATAGCGTTTCCATTGATGTATCGGAATGCCCGCGCGGCTTTCGAGCAGGTGGACCCGAATCTGATTTATGCAGCCCGGACACTGGGAATGTCAGAGATATGTATTTTCTGGAAAGTTGTCATACCCGCAGCGGGACCGGGAATATTATCGGGAACAATCCTGACATTTGCCCGTGCGCTGGGAGAATACGGAGCGACTTCGATGCTTGCAGGAAACATTCCGGGAAAAACGAGCACTATTTCGCAGAAAATCGCCATGGTTATTCAGGATGGAGATTATGCGACTGCCGGGTTCTGGGTGGTCATTATACTGCTGATCGCATTTCTGGTGGTATTCCTGATGAACCTCATCGCCGGAAAAAGCACAAATTCCAAGAGGAGGTGGTAGCACATGTCTCTTTATGTACAGATCAAAAAGAAACTTGGTAAGTTTCAGCTGGATGTGGAATTTACAGTGGAAAAAGGTGTGTTTGCCATCCTTGGTGCTTCCGGATGCGGAAAAAGCATGACCTTAAAGTGCATCGCCGGAATTGAGACACCGGATGAGGGACGTATCGTTCTGAATGAACGCGTATTGTATGATTCCAAAAAGAAGATTAATCTTCCGCCACAGAAGCGAAAAGTCGGCTATATGTTTCAGGACTATGCGCTTTTTCCGAATATGACGGTGGAACAGAACATTATGGCTGGTATGGGGCGTAAGCCGGATAAGGCGAAAGTTGCTTCCTATATTGAAAAATTCCGGCTGACAGAACTGGAAAAACATTATCCATCGGAATTGTCCGGAGGCCAGAAACAACGTGTTGCGATGGCGCGTATGCTTGCCGCGCAACCGGAAGTCATTCTTTTGGATGAACCGTTTTCTGCCTTGGACAGTTATCTGAAATGGGAGCTGGAACAGGAAATGAAGAAAATCCTGCAGGAAGTTGGCAAGCCTGCATTATTTGTATCGCATAATCGTGATGAAGTCTATCGCCTCTGCGATATGGTAAGCTGTATCAACCATGGAAAAATGGAAGTAGTCGAGGAAGTACACGAATTTTTCCAGAATCCAAAGACACGGACCGCTGCGATACTGTCCGGATGTAAAAATATATCGGATGTCGAAATTGTGGATGCACATACACTTCTCGCAAAAGACTGGAATGTAACTTTTCATTGCAGTAAGATACCGGAACATACCGTGGCAATCGGTATTCGCGCACACTATTTTGAAGATGCCAAAGAGAAAGAGATGCAGAACACAATAGAAGTGAAAGAGTATGAGATCATTGAAGATCCGTTTGAATGGAATATATCTTTTCGGGCGGATGAAAACAGTGCATGGATACAGTGGAAGATTGCAAAGAAGGAGTGGGATGCGAAGGGACAGAAGATTCCTGAGGTACTTGGGGTGCAGGAGAAGGATATTCTGTTTTTACAGTAATTGAATCATGTGAATCAAAAAAGGACCGCCATAACGGCAGTCCTTTTCGATACACAATGTATAAAATTCTGTAATACGAATTATGCCTGAGGACCAGCAGCAACAAGTGCCTTACCAGCAGCATTTCCTTCATACTTAGCAAAGTTCTTAACGAATCTGTCTGCAAGATCCTTAGCCTTTGTCTCCCACTCAGAAGCATCAGCGTAAGTATCACGAGGATCAAGAATTCCTGTATCTACACCAGGAAGCTCTGTAGGAACTTCGAAGTTGAACATTGGGATCTTCTTTGTAGGAACTTTGTTGATGTCTCCGCTAAGGATTGCATCGATGATTCCACGAGTATCCTTAATAGAGATACGCTTTCCAGTTCCGTTCCATCCTGTATTAACGAGGTAAGCCTTAGCTCCGCTCTTCTGCATCTTCTTAACAAGCTCCTCAGCGTATTTTGTAGGATGTAACTCAAGGAATGCCTGTCCGAAGCAAGCTGAGAATGTAGGTGTTGGCTCAGTAATTCCACGCTCTGTACCAGCAAGCTTTGCAGTAAATCCAGAAAGGAAGTAGTACTGTGTCTGCTCTGGTGTAAGGATAGATACTGGAGGAAGTACTCCAAATGCATCTGCAGATAAGAAGATTACGTTCTTAGCAGCTGGTGCAGAAGAGATTGGACGTACAATATTCTCAATATGGTTGATTGGGTAAGAAACACGAGTGTTCTCTGTAACGCTCTTGTCTGTGAAGTCAATCTTACCGTTAGCATCTACTGTTACATTCTCAAGAAGAGCATCTCTTCTGATTGCATTGTAGATATCTGGCTCAGAATCTTTGTCAAGGTCGATAACCTTAGCGTAGCATCCACCCTCGAAGTTGAATACGCCGTTGTCATCCCAGCCGTGCTCATCATCACCGATTAAGAGACGCTTAGGATCTGTAGATAATGTAGTCTTACCTGTTCCGGAAAGTCCGAAGAATACAGCTGTGTTCTCACCGTTTAAGTCAGTGTTTGCTGAGCAGTGCATAGAAGCCATACCCTTAAGTGGGAGATAGTAGTTCATCATAGAGAACATACCTTTCTTCATCTCTCCGCCGTACCATGTATTGATGATAACCTGCTCTTTGCTTGTAATGTTGAATGCAACACATGTCTCAGAGTTTAATCCTAACTCCTTGAAGTTCTCAACTTTAGCCTTAGAAGCGTTGTATACTACGAAATCAGGCTCGAAGTTCTCAAGTTCTTCAGCAGTAGGCTTGATGAACATGTTTGTTACGAAATGTGCCTGCCAAGCTACCTCTACGATAAAACGGATAGCCATACGTGTATCTTTATTAGCACCACAGAAAGCATCTACAACGAAAAGTCTCTTGTTGCAAAGCTCTTTCTTAGCGATATCCTTAACACCTGCCCATGTATCTTCAGGTATGAGGTGGTTGTCGTTCTTGTACTCATCAGATGTCCACCATACAGTGTCCTTAGAGTTCTCGTCCATAACGATGTATTTGTCTTTAGGAGAACGACCAGTATAAATACCTGTCATTACGTTAACAGCGCCAAGCTCTGTTTCCTGTCCAACCTCATATCCCTCAAGGCTAGCCTTTGTCTCCTCTTCGAATAATACGTCGTAAGAAGGATTGTAAACGATTTCTGTTGTTCCAGTAATTCCATACTTGCTTAAATCAATTGTTGCCATCTTATTCTGACTCCTTTTCTTTCTTTGTTGGTAGAAAACATGAGGCGCATATGATGTGTTCTCTGCTTTCTATATAAATGAGAAATTGTTTCTAGCTTCTCGGATAATATTATACATGATTCCTTTGCAAAATCAATAAAAAATATAAGTTTTTTTCATTAGATAGAAGAAAATCCTTTTCCGAAAACCTCGCTTGTGCTGGACATGGAAATAAAAGCATGCAGATGATTTTCGTGAATATATTGTCGCAGTGCAAGTGCCTGTTTGCGTGTAAGCGTCGTAAAAATAATGTAACGCTGCTCATGCGTGTAGGCACCGGTAGCATCGACGATAGTAGCGCTTTTGTTGAGTTCTGTAATGATGAAGTCGCAGATGGAATCTTTGTCGTCGCATGTGATCATGATGGATTTGCGCAGCATGATGTTCTCGATAACAGCGTCGATCATAAAGGATTTTAAAGTCAGACCGACAAAAGAATACAGTGCGGTTTTAATATCAAATACAAAGCAGGCAATGATAATCATTATCAAATCGGTAATAAAAAGAGCGATACCAATGTCTTCCACATGGGTATATTTTTTTACAATCATGGCAATGACATCTGTTCCACCGCTGGAGGAACCCTCATAAAAAAGCAGGGCAGAAGCAATCGCCGGAAGTGCGATGGCAAACATCAGCTCGAGCATCGGTTCGTTGGAAAGCGGTTTGGTCAAAGGATGCAGGCGTTCGAAAACGACCAGAAGACCGGATAAAAGCACGGTGGCATAGGTGGTTTTGATGGCGAAATCTTTTCCGAGAAAACCAAACCCAACGAAAAGCAGTGCCATATTTACAATAAAAGAAAAGGTACTTGCCGACAGCGGAGTGATTTTCGCGAAGACAACAGCCGCACCGGTGACACCGCCAAAACAGAAATTGTTTGGAAATTTAAAGAAATATACGCCGATTGCCATAATGAATGTGCTTAGCGTAATGATAAGAAAACTCTTTATCTTTTGCATGATACTCTCCCTCTTACATAAATGTTTTCATTGCAATGCAATTTTTGTAGTACTATAGTAAGATGTAGCTTAAAAAATTGCAAGGGAGATTATTATGATTCAGGATATTGCTCCATTAAAACTAAACAATGCATACCATCGGAAAAAACCAAAAAATAACAGTCGGATGCTTGGCTTTATTGATCGTATGATTTATCTGAAATATGATGAGAAAATTGAATTTTTAACTTATGAACGATGGACGGATACATTGAGAGAACAAAGAAAAGAGATTCCAGCGTGCGTATATTTGTTTTCGATTGGAGAGGAAGATTATTTCCTTACAGATATTGCAGCCGATACACAAATTGAGGGATTTGCATTTCACAAGATGTTTTCGGTGCGGACTATGCAGCCGATGAAGGATGTTTTTGCGGCAGCTACGGCATGGCATCTGTATGTGTGGTACCGTGACAATCAGTTCTGCGGCAGATGTGGGATAAACCTGAAGCATGATACGTTGCAGCGCATGATGCGATGCCCGAAATGTGGAAATCTGGTATTCCCAAAGATTGCTCCGGCAGTCATCATTGGTCTCACGGATGGGGACAAAATCCTTATGACAAAGTATGCAGGACGAGAGTACAAGCGTTATGCATTGATCGCTGGGTTTACGGAAATCGGGGAGACTGCGGAAGAAACGGTTGTGCGTGAGGTTATGGAAGAGGTGGGGCTTAAAGTCAAAAATATCCGTTATTATAAAAGCCAGCCGTGGGGCTTTGACAGTAATCTGCTTTTAGGATATTTTTGTGATCTGGCGGAAAAAGCCGAAATCCAGCTGGAGGAAGAGGAACTTTCTCTGGCAGAATGGGTGGATTACAAGGATGTGCCGGATGATCCGGAGGGATTGAGTCTTACAAGAGAAATGATGGTCCATTTCCGGGAAAGCCGGGAAAAGGACCATCAAAATGATTAAATATTAAAATTGCTGATGTTGTGTGCCAGCATATCCGCGGTGTTGCCCGTTGTCGTGTTGGTTGACGTGGCTGTTTCTTCGGTGGAAGTGTAGCCCTCATTTGTGGCGTAATCATCCGGTGTGCCGCCGGATGCTCCGCACCCGGTCAGCAGACCAAACATTGTGAATATTGTAATCAGTTTTGCAAGTTTCCGTCCCTTCATCCCATATTCCCCCTCTGATAAACAATCTTTTAGTACTATTTTGCCAAAGATGGGAAAAAAAACAACTTTTTTTACGCGAAATGACGAAAAAAATGAGTGAAATGACACAATATATTTTATTATCTATGTTTCATAGCTTTTATTTTATTACAAATTGGTATATCATAAATACACCAATTTAATAAATTTTTAAATTAGGTTGACGTTCAAATATTTAGGAGAAGAAAAATGATTTTATACCATGGAAGTAAGGAAATTGTAACCTATCCGGAAATTAGAAAGGCACGGTTTCATAAAGATTTTTATTTTGGCTTTTATTGTACAAAATTTCCAGAACAGGCACACAGATGGGCGGTTCGTTATGGTGGCAGGGGATATTT
>URYB01000184.1 GCA_900552085.1 uncultured Lachnobacterium sp. | reverse complement strand
CAGGTAGACATTCTCTTTTTTCAAATCAAGAAGTTCAGAAACACGGACACCATTGTAGATGAGCATGAGAATCGTTTGATAATAACGGTCATCGGTATGTTGCCACAGTGTTTCAATTTCTTCCGGAGTGAAACGATCCCGCTGCGCTTTGTTGGGATTGCGTGCTTTGTATTTGTTGATATTGACATAAGGCGAGTAATCCTTGCAGACAATTTCGTGTTTCATTGCGTAATCATATAATTGGTTAAACAGGATACGAAGCTTTTTAAGCGTCGGATAGTTTTTTCCACAATGGTCGACAACACGTTGCAGATCGTCCAGTCGCAGATTCCGAAAAGGGATATCTGCGATATTTTCACAGATGGCATAAGCGGCCCGGTAACCTTTGATATTGGAAGCGGATGTAGTCGGAAATTTTTCCTCGGACCAACGTAGATAGATGTCGTGGAATGTAAGTTTTAATGCAGCTGGATCGATGGGATAATCATTGTATTTTGCCAGGAGTTGTAAGGCTTCGGCACGCGTGGCGGCGTATCCGATAATCTGATATTTTTGTATATGTTTACCGGTTTTGTCGTTGTGGTACCAGCCGGTGGTAATGCGTGCAGCATAGGGTCTTCTCCGGTTTCCAGATAGTTTCACGACGCCACCATATCCGTTTGGTAATCTCATGATGGTATTCCTTCTTTCTTTGGTGTAGTTTGTAGAGTAGTCAAAATAGATGGTACTATAAGACTTTCCATATAAGATAGCGTTGTGATAAATTTGTACCTTATATTTTTTATATAAGATGGAATTGAGTGTTAAAAACTATGAGAATATAGCATATAAGATAGCGCAACAGCAACAGAATGACGTGCACGAAGTCATCTCAGTTGAATAGTTAAGCTACAGAAAAAAGTCCATAGTATCTGAATTGTATTGAACCATGATATTAGAAGAAAGGAATCGTTTGCAAACAATCATATTGCCATTCAATCAGCAGGAGCGTATAATATTCCATATCGGGCAAAGCGACGGAAACGTCGTGACGCAAAGCTAAAGGACCTGTAAAATGGTAGCCAGCTGCAACAAAGAGGATGATAGCATCACTGGATTTAGCCCCGGTGGTGCTTTTTTTGATTAAGGCTAGAAGGGAGTTATGAAAATGAATCGGATTCAAAAGCAATCAAACATGAATGGAATGAAACTTCATGGGAGCATATTTAAAAAACTTGCAATCACAATCAGCCTGACACTCGTGATTACTATGTTGCCACTCTGCGAGGCAAAAGCAGAAGACCGCCCCATTGTAATCACAAAAGATGGTGGAGAAATTCTGCTTACGACGGGGCAGACCGCACAGTTTCAGACACCGTCAACGTTATCGTATGAAGGAAATTCCTATACAGTGACATCGTACCAGTTTTCTACAGATTATACAGATGCTGTTTCTGTAGATGAGAATGGAAAGGTAACAGCCTAAAAAGGGGGATATGGTGAGATCACGGTGGATGTGTATGTCCACCAGCCGGTCTGGAACAATGACGATTCTGATGACGATTTTGAAGATTATGATGATGACAGTGATGAGGATTATGATTACGGATATTATATGTATGGGGCAGGAGACAACGGAATGCTGTTGTTTTGTGCTGTTTATGAAGTGACGGTTATGCCGGATCTGTCACATGTGGGGATTGATAAGACATCGCAGACAGGATATTCCTCGAACAAGTGGTATACACCTTCGTATACATTTCATCTAAAGAGTAATACTTTGTTGAGCGAAGATGAATATCTTGTATTATCCTGCAAATCGTCAAATCCGGATAATTACGTGTATGCTGAGCTATATAATAATGTCCTCACGCTTAAACCTTCCCAAGCAGGAAAAACGACTGTTACAGTAAGTCTTAACAATACAGTTTCTTTTAAAATCACGCTTAACACAATCGTAGTAAAGATGTCTTCAAATTCAGCGCTTATGACAATTGGACAGATGAAAAAACTGACGGTCCATGGTTGCAAAGCGTCCAAAGTAAAATGGTCATCCAGCAATCCTTCCGTGGTTTCGGTATCATCCAGCGGAAGGATAAAGGGAAAGAAGAATGGGAATGTTGTAATCAAGGCAAAAGTGGGGGATTACATGTTTGGCTGTGCAGTGTCTGTGATTCCTAAAAACCGTAAGAAGGCAATCGACAAGGCTTTGTACATATACAAGACAAGCGAATATAGCCAGGCAAAACGTATGCAGAACAAATTTTATGACTGCAGTTCCCTTGTGTGGAGATCATACGCGAATAACGGTGTGAAGTTTGGCAATACAAAATATGCACCGACAGCAGCAGAGATGGCAAAGTGGTGCGTGAGCAAAAGGAAGATGGTAAAAGGCGGACTGAGCCAGAACAACGTGGACAAAATGAAGATTAATGCCGGAGATATTATGTTTGAATCCGGTGCCGATAATGGTCGCTATAAAGGCGTATATCATGTTGAAATGGTTGTTGGTTATGTGTGCGAAGGTTTTGATTATAATGGAAAGCCGATTCTGGCACTGAAATGGGCAACACGTCTGGATGGGGAATATGGTTGCTGTGGACAGATGCTTGCAAGACCGTAAAATCATCCCGGTTTTCATGGATGATAAGTGAGCGTCCAAGGATATCAGAGACGGTAAAGCGAGCATCATAGAATGCCATCCATGCGTAGCCGTGATTGGACAAAAGAGGTGGGAGATCGTCGATATAAGTGTTATAGAAAGTGGCGTATCCGCGTACTGGATTGGCTGTATCTCCATGAATTTTTGCAACGGCAGCAGGGCGCAGAGAGGTTAGTGTTTGAATAAAAAGTGAGGAAGACATAAAAAGTCCTTTTTTATTATTGGAAGAGGGTTACAAAAAATAAATCTGACTGTTTTCGATATCACAAAAGTTTGTTATACTAACAAGGAGAGAGCACCATTAAATATACTTGGAATTGTGGAAAGGATAAGAGAATGCCAGGAATTGTTTTAAAAATTACTATAGAGGATACACATCCACCTGTGTGGAGAAGATTAGTGGTACCGGAAAACATAAGTTTTTATGACCTGCATCGGGTAATACAGCTGGTTTTTGGATGGGAAGATATGCATATGCATATTTTTGAAGCTCCACAGGATCGTTTTGAAATTGTAGCAAATTCGAAAGATGCATATACTGATTTTTTTATGGAGAAAAAACTCCCAGTTTCGGCTGTGGCGGAGCATGAAAACTGGATCCGCTATGTATATGATATGGGAGATGACTGGCGTCATAAAATTGTATTTGAAAAAGTATTGCAGGACTATGACAAAGATTCTGCTACATTAATGAAAACAAAAGGAAACAATTTTGTAGAAGATTCCGGTGGTATCTGGGGAGAAGAACAGGTTTCGGGAAGCTATGATGCCGTGAGCGTGAATGCACAACTGGAACAAATGCATTTTGCAGAAATCCGTCTGGCAGAAAAAGACCGCAAAAAGCTGGAACAGATATATGTGATGCAGCAGATGGACAAAGAAATAAAAGAGATGTTAAAGCATGCAGTAAGCAGGCAGGCATACTGCAATGAAATTGTGCCGGAGAATAGAAATTACATCTCAAGACAGTCAGATTCACAGGCCGATGCGGAAATATTTGCATGGAGACAGTTTTGTGGAGAAGATGAAAAAGGTGCAATCTGCAAGATGGCACCACGGAAAACGAGCAGGGAAATACTTGCAAGATTAAGTGATGAGGAATTACAGAATCTGGAATATGCATTGTATATCGACGAAGAAAATGTAACGGATCAGTCGAAAGAAGAACGTATTCTGAATATGTTTCAGAAACATCCGGAGTATTATTTTTGCATATTGGATGAAACGGATATGCAGGAAATAGCAAAGGTCCAATCATTTGAATATAATCAGAAAAATGAGATGAATGCGGAAACGGTTGAGAAGGGAATTTCCTTGGGATTGTGGCACATGCAGATACCGGAAAAAACGCAGGCGGCATATTTGTTCCCGGCAATTGATTTTGAGCAGAGACTGGAAAATTTTCTGAATGCAGACTGGAAAGACCAAATTTTGGATATGCAGGATTTCTCAGATAAACTCAGGAATATTCTGCTTGCATATGTAGTGATAGAACAGAATGCTTTCTATGACATTTTTGAAAAACAATGGAATATGAAAATAGAAAAGAAGGAGTTTTTACGGCTTGTATATCTGAATGGGGTGATTGCAGGAAAATATGAAATACATGCGTGGCATTCTACGGGAGAAAGATTTATCAGTATACAGGGCATGGATATGGATGCTGTTTTGGGTCAGCGGATGATGTATGCAGCGGATCTTTCTTATAAGCAGTTTACGAAGAAAGAACTGTTGAAATATAATCAGCCATTGGGTGAAATAAATGAACAATGGATGGAATTAGAAGTTATTGTCCATGATTTTTTGTGGATTCCACAGGATGCAATGGAATCTTTTATTATTGCATGCTATAAAGATATTTGCAGTGGCTATGGAATTCATGCAGTGCTTGAACATATGGGAATCCATGAAATAGATTTGTTACTTTTGCATTCGTGCGAGTTGTGGAAAACGCTGATGCAGATTATTATGGAAACCCGCCTTCCGATGCTCAATGGATATTCGAGATTAGAGTACCAGAATATGACGGGAAAAGATGCTTTTTCTATAGGAGTATTTCAGGAAGAACTATTAGAAGATGATGTAGAAACAGAGACTCCGTTATATGCGATGCCAGTCTCTGTGCAGGAGATGATATATCATGCACTCTCTGATCACAGAGGGGCAGATCAGATACAGGCATTGGAACAGGTGACCAGAAAACTGAAGATACATAATGATGAATTGGATGTGCTTACAGCAATGGCGTGTGAAAAAAATGAAAAATATATCAAAGCCTGCAATATTTTAGAGGATGTGGCAGACCGTACAGAAGATCCGGGTGTAATAAATACAATTGATATATTGTGTGACCAGGCGGAAAGAATACTGGAAAATAATGCATATTCTGGAAATCCTTTTATGGATGTACAAAAGGAAATGCCTTATCAAAGAGAAGCACCGAAGATTGGAAGAAATGATCCATGTCCATGCGGAAGTGGGAAAAAATATAAAAAGTGTTGTGGAAAATAAAAAGAAAAATTGTTTTTATGCATTGTCAGTTCTCCGCTTGTGTACTATAATAAACTCTATTAGAGAAGCGTAGTTAGCTTCTTATTTTAGGTAAATGAACAGACACAAAGGAGATCAACGTGCAGGTAACAGACAAGCTAACCAAAGTACTTACTGAAGCAAAATATTTGAATGCGGATAATGTCAGCAGGTATCGCTGCATTATGCGCATTTTTTTTGAAAATTACGAAAAACTCCGTTATTGGCTGTATCAGGAGGAGGTTTATGCCCAGATGATACAAGATCCGTTTTTTGCGGATTATAAGCCGGAGCAGTGCCAGCAGGATCTGGCAATGCTCGTAGAATGGAAGAATCTGAATACGATTCAGGATACGAAAAAAGTATCTTCCATTGACGAATTTAAAAACAAAAAATTCAGGTACCAGATGTCGGAATACAGCGTGGAGATTGAACGTCTGGTATTGCGGCTGGAGAATCTTTTTATTGAAGGTTCTTCGTTGGAGCCGACACTTTTGGAACGGATTCGGATGAACATTGCGCGTTTTCCCCAGATGGCAGATGAGGATATCAACAAAGTTTATACATGG
>URYB01000183.1 GCA_900552085.1 uncultured Lachnobacterium sp. | reverse complement strand
CTTGAGGAGCGTTTCCTTTCCTATCCGGCACTCGCAATTGGACAGAGTCATACAGCGGTCAATGGTATGGCAAAGAAGGCACGCAAGAATATTAACCGCGCGCTTTCTCTTTTGAGTGATTATTCACAGGACAAGTACAACAAAGTACAGGAAAAAGAAAATTTGATCGATAAGTACGAGGATAAGCTTGGAACGTATCTGATGCAGCTGACGGGACAGGAGATGTCCATGTCACAGACCCAGCAGGTTTCGAAGTTCTTACATACGATCAGTGACTTTGAACGTCTGGGTGACCATGCAGTCAATATTTCCAAGGTCGCAAACGAGATTGTAGAAAAGAAGATTTCATTTTCGGATTCCGCAAAGAATGAAATTAAAGTATTAGAGGCTGCAGTTCGTGAAATCGTAGATCTGACGGTAGATGCGTTCTGCGAGGATAATCTGGAGATGGCATCGAAAATCGAGCCTTTACGTGAATTGATTGGAATTCTGTGCAATGATTTAAAGAATCGCCATGTAACACGTTTACGTGAAGGAAAATGTGAATATAAGCAGGGATTTGCATTCAATGATCTGTTGACAAATCTGGAGAGAATTGCGGCACATTGTTCTAACGTAGCGGTTGCAATGATCGAGACAGAGACATCTGAATTTGACACACATGAATATTTAAAGAGCGTGCGTCATATGAAAGATGATGCTTACCTGAAGTGCTTTGATGAATATGCAAGCAAATATAATATTTCCACTGGAAAAAAAGAAAAGAAGAATAAAGAAAAGTAAATAAGATTGTATGGCACACGCGAAAGCGTGTGCTTTCTTTTGGTGTCCGTATTATGGTACACCATATCTGCGATAATTCTTTCATCAGAAGAACGGAGGAAAAACAGATGAAGGGATATGTAGTAGAAAGCGGATATATGGGATATGTAGACGGACAGTATGTACTTTTTGCAGATGAAAGCGATTACGCAGAAATGTATGAAGAAATAGAGGGCTAAGTTACGTTGAATTTTCTGCCGGGTTGTGTCATAATAAAACACAGTGTAGTACATGTTGTAGGAGGTATTTGACGATGAAACAGGAAATTGAACTTGCAAGACCGGCAACAGACGTAAAATTACGCCCATATGAGCATCATGCAAAATATTATGAGACAGATCAGATGGGAATCATCCATCACAGTAACTATGTGAAATGGATGGAGGAAGCCCGTATGGATCTGATGGATCAGATGGGACTAAACTACAAGCAGATGGAAGAAATGGAGATTATAAGTCCGGTACTCTCGATTTCTGTGAATTATCACAGTATGGTTCATTTTGATGATACCGTTGTAATTCAGACAAAACTTGTAAAATACAATGGTATCAAAATGGAAGTGGAATATGTTATGACCGATAAAGAAACCGGAGAGCTGCGCACGACTGGAAGCAGCAGCCATTGCTTTTTGAATCGTGCAGGAAAGCCAATTTCACTTAAGCGCATGTATCCGGAACTGGATACAAAGTTCTTTGAGATGAAGGAGGATGTGGAATGATTCCGCAGAGACTTGCAGCGCTTCGCAGAGAGATGAAAAAGCATAATATTGCTCTGTACGTTGTTCCAACTTCGGATTTTCACGAATCGGAATATGTTGGAGAGTATTTTATGGCAAGAAAGTATATCACCGGCTTTACCGGGTCAGCCGGTACGGCGGTGATTACGATGACAAAGGCTGGGCTTTGGACGGATGGAAGATATTTTGTGCAGGCCGCCAGACAATTAGAAGGAACGACCATTACTTTGTACCGCATGGGAGAGGAAGGCGTTCCTACTGTGAATGAATATATTGAAAAGAATCTCAGGGAAGGCGAGACAATCGGATTTGACGGACGTGTTGTCAATGCGCGCTGGGGTGCCAGATTAGAAGAAATCGAGGCAGAAAAGAAGGCGTTTGTATCGGCAGAAGAAGATCTGGTGGATGCCATCTGGGAGGATCGCCCACTGATGGCAAAAGAACCAGCCTGGATTCTTGATGAGGCATACAGCGGAAGAAGTACAGGAGACAAATGCGCCGATGTACGCCGGATCATGAAAGAAAAGGGAGCGGATACCTACATCCTTTCATCTCTTTCGGATATTGCCTGGCTGTTAAATGTACGAGGTAATGATATCAGCTATGTGCCGGTAGTGCTTTCTTATGTTCTGCTGACGGAAAAAGAATGCATCTGGTTTGTACAGGAAGAGATTTTAGATGCAACGATGCAGGAGTATCTGCATGCGAATCAGATACAGACAATGCCTTATGATTCTTTTTATGCATATGTTGCGACGATGGAACATAAGACGATTCTGTTGAATCCGGCAGTGATCAATTACCGGACAAGAAGGAGTATTTCTTCTTCCAATGAGATTATAGAGGCGGCAGATCCTACCGAAAAACTGAAAGCAGTAAAAAATAAAACAGAAATTGGACATATTAAGGATGCACACATAAAAGATGCAGTTGCAATGTGCAAATTCATGTATTGGCTGAAGAAAAATGTGGGAAAAATACCAATGACAGAAATTTCTGTGGCAGATTATCTTGCAGATCTTCGCAGCCAGCAGGAAGGTTTTCTTGATCTGAGCTTTGAGACGATTGCAGGTTATGCAGAACATGGGGCAATTGTTCATTATGCGGCAACGGAAGAGACCGATGTTCCCCTGAAACCGGAAGGTTTTCTTCTTGTGGATTCCGGTGGACACTATCTGGAAGGAACGACAGATATTACGAGAACATTTGCACTTGGACCGCTTACGGATGAGATGAAGGCAAATTATACCCGTGTGTGCCGTTCCAATATGAATCTTGCGAATGTGCGCTTTTTGTATGGATGTTCGGGAAGAAATCTTGATATTGTGGCAAGAGAGCCTTTGTGGGAAGCCGGACTTGATTATAAGCATGGCACGGGACACGGTGTCGGCTATACTTTAAGTGTTCATGAGGGACCGAATGCGTTTCGCTGGAAAAAGTCTCCGGTGAGTGAAGAATGCATTTTGGAAGAAGGTATGGTAACAACCGATGAGCCGGGCATCTATATTGAGGGACAGTATGGAATCCGTCTGGAAAATGAACTGGTATGCTGTAAGGATGAGAAAAATTCTTATGGACAGTTTATGCATTTTGAAAATATAACGTATGTACCGTTTGATCTGGATGCGGTAGTGCCGCAGCAGATGACAGAGACAGAGAGGGCGCGCCTGAACGCTTATCACAAAAAAGTATATACGGTGGTCTCTCCTTATCTTGAGGGGGACGAACTGGAGTGGTTGAAAGAAGCAACCAGAGAAATATAAAACAGTCACCGGTTGGCGGGGACAAGAAGGAGTTATGAATGAGTAAAAAGCTGGTACTGATCGATGGACACAGCATTTTGAACCGTGCATTTTTTGGATTGCCGGATCTCACAAATTCAGAAGGATTGCACACCAATGCCGTGTATGGCTTTTTGAATATTATGTTTAAAATATTGGAAGAGGAAAAGCCGGACTATCTGACAGTGGCTTTTGATGTTCATGCACCAACGTTTCGGCACAAGATGTTTGATGCCTACAAAGGTACGCGTTCACCGATGGATGATGCCCTGCGGCAGCAGGTGCCGATGATCAAAGAGATGCTGACCGCCATGGGCGTACGCATTATCGAGATGGAAGGCTACGAAGCGGATGATCTGCTTGGAACACTTGCTGGAATGGGCGAGCGGGAAGGCATGGATGTGTCGGTGGTATCCGGAGACAGAGACTTGTTGCAGCTTGCAACGGAACATGTAAAAATCCGTATTCCAAAAACGAAAAAGACTGGAACGGAAATCGAAGATTATCTTGCAGAAGATGTCAAAGCACGTTATCTGGTCACACCAAAAGAATTTATCGATGTCAAAGCACTTATGGGGGATACCGCGGACAATATTCCTGGTGTTCCGGGCATTGGAGAAAAGACAGCGACAGCACTGATCGCACAATATGGAAGCATTGAGGCGGTACATGAGAATGCAGAAGTTGTCCGTCCGCCGCGTGCCTCAAAGAATATTGTGGAATATTGGGAGCAGGCGGTCATGAGCAAAAAGCTTGCGACCATTATTACGGATGTTCCTGTGGAGTATGATTTTACAGAGGCGGCGTTAGCGTCCAATGATGCGCTTTATACACCGGAAGCATATCTGATGTGCAAGAAACTGGAGTTTAAGAATCTCTTGGGACGATTTTCCGTGGACGCACCGAAAAATAATGCCCAGGAGCATTTTACGGTAATAAAAACAAAAGCAGAGACAGAACGTATCTGGAAGAAAGTGGATGAAAAGCCGCTTGCTTTTACGGTTATTCCAAATGCGGATAACAAACAGGAATCGGACGGACAGATGCTTTTGTTTGCAGCTGCACCGAAGAATGCATTCGCAGCACTTGCAGTGGCTTTTTCTGAGGAAGACATATATTTGTTTGTTACCGGAGATGAACTTACGGCCGCTGATTTGATGACACATCTGTTTGCATGCAAAAGCGGGCAGCTGCTTACAGCAGATTTGAAATCACAGCTGCCTTATCTGGAATGGATGAATGAAGAAAAAGCAGCAGAGGACTGGGATGCATATTGCGCGCAGAGAGATCGATTTTTTGACCGTACAGTGGCAGCCTATTTGTTGAATCCACTAAAGGGCGAATACCCATGTGATGATGTCGCAAAGGATTACCTGGGACTTATGGTACCGGGCAAAGCAGATTTACTCGGAAAGAAAACGGTAGCAGAAGTGCTTGCAGAAGATGAAAAAAAGGCAGTGGATTATGCCTGCTATGAGGTATATATTTCGTGGAAATCCTATCCGGTTCTTATGGAATCACTAAAAGAACAGGGGATGGATCAGCTTTTCCGTGAAATCGAGATGCCACTTGTTTTTGTATTGTCTGATATGGAACGGCAGGGAATCAGCATTGATGCGGATGCACTGAAAGAGTACGGTGAAAAGCTTTCGGTTTCGATTACGGAACTGGAACAGAAGATATACGAAGAAGCGGGTGAACAGTTCAATATCAATTCACCGAAGCAGCTTGGCGTGATTCTGTTTGAAAAAATGCAGCTTCCGAATGGCAAAAAGACCAAGACAGGATTTTCCACTTCTGCGGAAGTGCTGGAGAAACTGGCAGGTGATTATCCGATTGTTGCGGATATATTAGAATATCGCAAACTGGCCAAACTGAAATCGACCTATGCGGATGGACTTGCCAATTACATTGATGAGACGGGAAAGATCCATACGACATTTCATCAGACGATTACAGCAACCGGAAGACTCAGCAGTACGGATCCAAATTTGCAGAATATTCCAATCCGTATCGAGCTTGGAAAAATGATTCGTAAAGTATTTCATCCGCTGGATGGAGATTTGTTTGTGGATTCTGATTACTCACAGATCGAACTTCGTCTCCTGGCACATATGTCCGGAGATGAGCAGTTGATTGAGGCGTTCCGGGAGAATCAGGATATTCACAGAAGTACTGCATCAAAAGTATTTCATGTACCGTTTGATGAGGTGACTGATTTGCAGCGACGAAATGCAAAAGCAGTTAATTTTGGTATTGTATATGGAATCAGCGCATTTGGTCTGAGTCAGGATCTTGATATCGGACAGAAAGAAGCGCAGGGATATATCGACAGTTATTTTGAAACCTATCCAAAAATCAAGGAATTTTTAGACCACACGGTTGCGGAGGCAAAAGAAAAAGGTGTT
>URYB01000182.1 GCA_900552085.1 uncultured Lachnobacterium sp. | reverse complement strand
TTCCGATCTTCTGAACAGTAATCTTATGATTTCTACGATTAAACATAGTTTTGGTCGTAATATCCAACGGATGCAATACTCCACGATAGGTAAATTTCTGTGGCTCGATATAGAACTTATTTTCTTTAACAACATTAAGCAATTCTTCCGGCTTTTGCGTCAGATATGGTCCATCTCCCAATGGTAAAACGCCATATTTTCCTGCCTGCACATACCATAAGGCAATAAGTTCTTTTAACTTATCAGGATATTGTTCTGCCACATTCTTTGACTCCGAAAAGTCTTCTGCTACATGATACAATTCCCACGTTTCATTTATATAATCTTTGTCATAAATATGATTTGTGATGGCTTTCCATCCATCTTTCCAGATACCACGGTTTCCGGTCTGTTCATAATACTGAATATGTCTGACATCCGGTGCCTTTGCGTTATCAAATGTTCCTGCAAAACTTGCCCCATGATATGGCTTTTGCGCAATTCCCTTAATATGATCTGGCTTATCTACGCCAAGAATATCCAAAATTGTCGGTGCAATATCAATTACATGCAAGTACTGATTACGGATTTCCCCTTTCGCATGTATCCCTTTCGGATAACTCACAATCAATGGATCTTTTACTCCGCCGGAATGTACCCAGGACTTATACCATTGAAATGGTGTATTTCCTGCATTTGCCCAACCAACCGGATAATGTGGATTTGAATATGCACTGCTTCCCAGTTCATCTAAATGTTTTAAAGTTAATTCTACATTATTGGTCTCTTCCAACAGGTTCAATGATTTTTCCTGATTTACTCTACCGTTTTTTCCGCCCTCGGCACTGGCTCCATTATCGGAAAGCAGTACAATAACCGTATTTTCAAATTCTCCGATTTCTTTTAAATAGTCTACTACTTTACCAATCTGTGCATCTGCATGTTCCAAAAATCCCGCATATACTTCCATATATCTAGCATATACTTTTTTCTCATCATCCGTCAGGTCGTTCCAAGGTTTTACAAACTCATTTCTCGGATTCAGAACCGTATTTTCCGGCACAATACCAAGGCATTTCTGATTTGCAAACCACTGCTCCCGAATTTCATCCCAGCCTGCATCAAACGCTCCCTTATAATGGTCTATATATTCCTTCGGCGCCTGATGTGGTGCATGCCCTGCCCCCAATGCAAAATAAAGGAAAAACGGATTATCTGGATATACCATATGCTGACGGTTAACCAGACGAATGGCCTGTTCTGCTAAATCTTCCGACAAATGATACCCTTCTTCCGGTGTCTTTGGTGCACGAATACGCTCATTATCTTTCACCAGATCCGGTGTATATTGATCCGTATATCCTTCCATAAATCCATAGAAACGATCAAAACCTTTTCCAAGTGGCCAATTCTGAAACGGTCCGGCATCTGTTGCTTCATTAAACGGTGTCAGATGCCATTTACCAACAGCAAAATTTGTATACCCAAATGTTTTTAATACCTCTGCTGTCGTTGCATATGATGGATTCATATAACCTGTCTGGTTTGGGAAGCTACCATCCAATGTATCTACAACTGTAGAAACACCTACACTGTGATGATTAGCTCCTGTCAAAAGAGAGGCTCTGGTTGCAGAGCAGATTGCTGTCGTATGAAAATTATTGTAACGCAGACCACCTTCTGCCAGTTTGTCAATATTTGGTGTATGAATGGTAGACCCATAGCATCCAAGCTGCGCAAATCCAATATCATCCAAAACAATATACATGATATTTGGTCTGTTACTTAAGGATTTTTCTGGTTTATAACTACTAATTGAATCTTCTTTTGTGATTCCGATTGTTCCATTAAATTCTGCCATTTATATTCCCTCCTGTTATTTTGTAAACGTTTTACTTGCTTCTTCATAATAATCATTATTTATTGCACTTTTTGCATCAACATCCTTTGAAATGGTCCCATTTTCCAGTAAAAATTTTGCAAGCGAATTCAGACGATCTACCTGTTCCTCCTTAATTTGAGGATCAAAATTGTCAAAGCCAGATTCCTTTGGATATATATTTTCATACAACTCTTTTGGATTATCCGATGTCGCAAGTGCTTCGTATGCTTTTTCCGGATCTTGTGTAATATATTCTTTTGCCCTCTGTAATGCTTTAATAATTGCTTCTGCTGCAGCCTTATTTTCTTTTAAATAATTTGTTCTCCCGATTGCAAAAAACTGTGAGGACAAATCTGCATCTCCCTGTGATGTTGTCAATATATCTCCCACGCCAGAATTACTCATCTGCCATACACCTGTACCTGTAGAAACAACTGCATCTGCATTTCCAGATGCAACCAGTGTTCCCCCATTTGCAATGTCATTGATCACTTCTACATCATCCAGCGATAAACCGTTTGCCTGCAAAAGGTTATTCAGATATACATGTGTGACGGTTCCATAAGCAGCTACTACTTTCTTTCCTTTCAGATCCGCCGGTTTTTTAATTCCGGAATTTTTTCCTACTACAATTCCCATTTCTGCCTCAGAATTCAAATTTGCAAATAACTCTACCTCTAAGTCATTACTTTTTGCAATTATCTCCGGCACATCTCCTACAAATGCAACATCCAATTGACCCGATGCAAATGCTTCATTAATTGCGGTTCCGCCCTGTGCAAATCCAACATACTGCGCCTTATACCCTGCTTTTTCCAATTCCTCATCCAAATAACCTAATTTATACGCCAGCCCTGCATTTTCTACAAGCTGCGTTCCATCTGTCGTTGGCGAACCAATTTTAATTATTTTTTCTTCACTTTTCTGTGTGTCACTGCTGCTTCCCGTATCCGCATTATTTGCCTGTGCGGCACCTCCGCAACCGGTCAGTGCAAGTACCGCCGCAAGTATAATTCCAGGTATCCAATTTTTCTTTTTCATAATAATTTCCTCCTACTCTCTTTTTGCATTTATCTGTATCCAGGGTGTCATTCTTTCAAAAATAACACTGATAATCTTATCCATCACAATACCAACAATTCCGATTACAATCATGCAAACGATTACTTTATCAGATCGCATCAGGCTTCTTGCCTCATTCATTCGATATCCAATACCAGATGCTGCTGCAATCAACTCCGATGCCACTACTGCCATCCAGGAAACCCCAAGTCCCAGTTTTAATCCTACCAACATCTGTGGCAGGGCATGTGGCAAAAATACCTTGGTAAATGTCTGCCATTTTCCCAGCTTATAAAGTTTTGCAACTTCTACAAATCCCTGTGGAGTTCCGGTAATTCCGCTCATTGTGTTTACAAGAATGGGAAACACTGCTGCAATAACTATAATAATAACTTTTGATGCTTCCCCAATTCCTGCCCATAATATAATTAGTGGAATCCATGCAATCATCGGAATTTGCCGTATTGTGGTAATAAACGGATGTAACAACGCATTTACAGTTTGTGACATTCCCATTGCCGATCCAAGAATAATTCCGATTACGGCTGATGCCAGAAATCCTTTGACTACCCTTCCTATACTAATTCCTAAATCTGTTGGAAGCTGTCCAGTATGTATCATATCGCCTCCCGTCAAAACCACCGAAGAAATTTTCGGTAAAATCGTATTTGGGACACCTGTAAATGTTGTTGCGATATACCAGAATACAAGTATCGCCGCTGGAACTGCCAGCCCCAATAAAATACGTTTCGTTTTTTGCATTTTTTCTCACCTCCTAAATCACATACTCCACTTCATATTTCTCATCACTGTCTTCAAAGAAATAATCATAAATTTTCTTTTTATATGCAGCAAATTCTGCTCCGCTGCGCTTTCTCGCCGCTACCCGGTCAACTTCTATGATGTCTTTGATCTCCCCTGGCCTTGCGGACATAACCACGATTCGGTCACCTAAATAAATTGCCTCATCAATATCATGTGTAACCATCACCATCGTTGTCTTTTCCTCTTCCTGAATCCGTAGGATTTCTTTCTGCATCTGGATTCTTGTCAGCGCATCCAACGCTCCGAACGGTTCATCCAAAAGCAGGATTGTCGGATTGTTTGCCAGTCCTCTGGCAATTGCCGCACGCTGTGACATTCCACCGGACAACTGGCTCGGATAACTGTTTTCAAATCCTTTCAGGCCAACCAGCTCCAAATGTTTTTGGACTTTTTCTTCTCTCTCCTGTCTGGTAAGGTGTCCCAGTCCAAATCCCACATTGTCTTTTATTTTCAACCACGGAAGTAATCTGTGATCCTGAAACACCATGCCACATTTTGGTCCCGGTCCTGTAACCGGATGACCGTTTCGTTCCACCACACCATCCTCGTATTCCACTAATCCGCAGATGATTTTTAAAAGCGTACTCTTGCCACAACCACTGTGTCCTACAATCGTAATGAATTCACCTTTTTTAACCTGAAGATTAATGTCATGTAATACTTCCATCGTCTGCTTGTTTACTACAAACTTTTTATTCAAGTGTTCTACTTGAATAATGTTTTCTCTTTCTGCGTTCACTACCGCACCTCCTCACTCGAACTTTGCCGTTCGATGTATGCATTATAACCATGCAGAAACGGAAAAAACAAAGGCAATGCGTGAAAACGTTTGCAAGTTGCGTCTTTCTTTTTTCTGTTTTCCTATAGGATTCATATGAAATTTTATTTTTATCTTTCCCTTGAAAATAGGGGATTTTTTCCAAATTTGAATATAATATGATTTGCATTTTTTTAGTATGAAATAACCTGATTTGAACTTTAAACTGCAGAATCGTGTAAATGTATTCACGCCCTGTATCCATTGAAAAAAGGCGATAAACATGAGTTGCTCTCACGCCTTTCGCCTTCTTTTTGTAGCTGTTTCACTAATTTGTTTCACTAATTTCCACATTCAATGCTGATTTCGTTGAATGTTCCGAGAATATCATCCACCTGCATAGCCTTTTTCTCAGCACCCGATTTGTCAATAATCGCATGGCCCTGATGCATCATCAGCAATCGATCACCATATTCTACCGCATAGCGCAGGTTGTGCGTAACCATGATCGTGGTAACCTTTTTCTCTGCGACAATCTTGCCGGTCAGTTCCATAACGATCTCTGCTGTCTTCGGGTCCAAAGCTGCAGTATGCTCGTCAAGGATCAGAAATTCGATTGGATTCATGGTTGCCATCAAAAGCGCCAGTGTCTGACGCTGACCACCCGATAATGCTCCAACCTTTGTGTGCAGCTTATCTTCGAGTCCAAGATTCACACTGGCAAGCAGTTCTTTGTACGCCTCCACGCGCGCATGGTTGGTGCCTCTGCCCAGTCCATACATTTTTCCCTTATTATCTGCGATCGCAAGGTTCTCAAGGATCGTCATGGACGGACAGGTTCCTTTCGACGGGTCCTGAAATACACGTCCAATGCGACGATGACGAATAAAATCCTTCTGTTTTGTGATATCAACACCATTGACAACTATATTCCCACCGTCCACCGGGATGGAACCACAGATAATGTTGAGCATAGATGTCTTACCGGAACCATTACTTCCAACAACGGAAACAAACTGTCCATCCTCAATATTTAAATTAAAATCATCAAACAGACAGATTTCATTGATTGTTCCCGGATTATACATTTTATGAATATGCTTTAACTCTAACATCTAAGCCACCTTCTTTCTCTTTTTACGATCCATGCCAAGCACTAAAATCACAAGGAAAAGCACTGCTGTAATCAGTTTCAAATCGGAAGACGGCATACCAAGCTTAACTGCAATCGCAACACAGGCTTTGTATA
>URYB01000181.1 GCA_900552085.1 uncultured Lachnobacterium sp. | reverse complement strand
TCACACTTGGAGGCATCTCTGCTCTCGCAGTTGGAAAGCTTTCCGTTGGAATCAAAGGAGAACTTCTGCTTGGTCAGCAGATTGGTTCTTGCTTTTTCCTCTGCCTTGCGGATTTTTGCGGCTTTCTCCGCACAGCCGATCACCGTCTTTAATGTTTCTAAGTTCTTGTCAAAATACAACGGAACTTCATCACTTGTGACTTTTGCTGTCGCACGGTTCGCATCCTGATTATCAAGCTTTGTCTTTGTCTGTCCCTCAAAGCGTGGGTCCGGATGCTTGATTGAAATGACCGCAGTCATTCCATTACGAACGTCTGCACCGTTAAAGTTTGCGTCTTTATCCTTTAAAATGCCAAGTTCTCTGGCATAGGAATTAATAATCGTTGTGAACGCAGTCTTAAAACCGGTCAGATGTGCTCCACCCTCGGAATTATAAATATTATTGCAAAAGCCCAGTATATTCTCATGAAATTCGCTTGTATACTGAAAAGCAACTTCTACAGCAATGCCTTCACTCTCGCCCTTAAAGTAAATGACATCATGAAGTTTCTCAATGTTATTGTTCAGATCCTTTACAAAACCTACAATTCCATCCGGCTCATGAAATTCAATATGCTCTACTTCCGGTTTTCTCCGGTCTTCATAGATAATGGTAAGTGCTGGATTTAAGTATGCCGTCTCATGCATACGACTTTTGACATCTTCTTCCTTAAACCGTGTCTTTTCAAAAATTTCCGGATCCGGAAGAAAATTAATCTTAGTTCCTGTCTTCTTTGTCTTGCCTAATTTCGGAAGGAGTCCGTTTTCCAGTTCGATTACCGGAACGCCCTTCTCATAGCGGTCATGATGAATATATCCCTCACGACTGATCTGCACATCCATATAAGTGGACAATGCATTCACGACCGAAGATCCGACACCATGCAGACCACCACTTGTCTTGTATGCGTTGTTATCAAATTTTCCTCCTGCATGAAGGGTGGAAAATACAACACGGGCTGCCGATACCCCTTTGGCATGCATTCCAACCGGAATTCCTCGTCCGTTATCTTCAACCGTACAGGAACCATCCGCCTCAAGCGTCACCCAGATTGTATCACACACACCAGCCAGATGCTCGTCCACCGAGTTGTCTACGATCTCATAGATCAAATGATTCAATCCCTTGGTCGTAACACTTCCGATATACATTCCCGGACGCTTACGAACGGCTTCTAATCCTTCCAATACCGCAATACTGCTTGCATCATATCCTGCCATGTTTCCTACTCCTTACTCTGTTCGACTCTGATCTTTCATGTGTGCAATGACCATCACCGCAATCCGGAATGTCATCGCATCATCAAAGGTACGGATATCCAGTCCGATTGCCTTTTCAATTCGCTCCAGACGATACACCAATGTATTTCTATGTACATAAAGCTGTCTGGCTGTCTCCGATATATTCAGGTTGTTTTCAAAAAACTTATTGATCGTTGACATTGCTTCTTCATCATCTAAGATATCCGGAATCTTCTCTCCAAATACCTCTTTGATGAACATATTACATAAACTCATCGGAAGCTGATAAATCAGTCTTCCAATTCCTAATTTTCCATATGAAATCGTATCATATTCCGCGTAAAATACACGTCCTACTTCCAATGCCATCTTTGCTTCCTGATATGATTCTGCGATCTCCGGAAGCTGGTTAACAACATTTCCATAACCTACACGGACACGGATCATCGCTTCCATATGCAGGTTATCTGTTAATTTACATGCGATCCCATGTAACATTTCTTCCATATCTGCATCGTTGATATGAGATACATCTTTTACGAGAACAACGCTGTGCTGATCCACACTTGTGACAAAATCTCCAGATCTCATATCCGACAGATTTTTTACCAGCTCCATAGCCACATCGTTATTCTTGTTTCCGGTATCAATTACAAATACCACACGCGGACTTTCGGCAATGTGATGCTTTTTTGCCTTGCCATAAATATCCACAATCAGCATATTTCCAAGAAGAATATTCTGAATAAAATTGTTACGGTCAAACTGTTCCGCAAAACTCATGACCAGATTGCGAATCTGACACACTGCCATCTGCGCACATACATTAAAATTCTCTTCTGTCACCAGGCAGACAAGAATGTATTCCATCTCACCTTCCACCATAATCTTGTACAGATGATAATCCTGATAGATCTGACTCTCTGCCATGGAATTTGTAATATCCATAACGACACGTTCCAGGGTATCTGTAATTGGAAATGCCTCTGTATGTGCTACCAATTTGCCCTTTGACGTAAACAAAGCCGATTCCATACGACTGATATCTTTAATTTCATCCAATGAATTCTGCAATTTCTGATTTGAAAGCATACATTCTCCTCCATTTGACGTCAGTTAAAAACCGGGTGTAAATAATCACACCCGGTTTCATAATTTACAACTATATAATTTTAACGAACTAGTTGGTAATTGTCAATTCTGTTTCCTTATCGAATACATGAATCTTATGTGGATCAAAAGCAAGCTTAATGTGATCACCATAACGAGCTGGAGTATCAGAATCTACTCTTGCTGTCATGTTAGCACCAGCTACTGTGTAGTACAGTAATACTTCTGCACCAAGTAACTCGTATCCTGTTACATCAGACTCGATGACACAGTCACCATTCTTCTGGATCATTTCTGGATCATCAGAGATATCTTCTGGTCTGATACCGAATACAACTTTCTTTCCTTCATATCCGCCATCGATAAGCTTCTTTGACTTATCTTCTGGAAGAACTACAGAGTAATCACCGAATTTCAGTGAAACAGTGCTTCCGTTCACAACAACATCTGCATCTACGAAGTTCATCTGTGGAGATCCGATGAATCCTGCAACGAATAAGTTGTTAGGCTCATTGTATAATTTCTGTGGGCTATCTACCTGCATGATAACACCATCTTTTAATACTACGATTCTTGTTCCAAGTGTCATAGCCTCTGTCTGATCATGTGTTACGTAGATGATTGTAGCACCTAATCTGTTATGTAAGGAAGCGATCTCAGATCTCATCTGTACACGAAGCTTTGCATCCAAGTTTGATAAAGGCTCATCCATAAGGAATACCTTAGGATTACGAACGATTGCACGACCCATGGCAACACGCTGTCTCTGTCCACCTGATAAAGCCTTTGGCTTACGATCAAGTAATTTCTCAAGGTCAAGGATTCTTGCAGCCTCCTCAACTTTTGCCTTAATCTCATCCTTTGGTACTTTTCTTAACTTAAGACCAAATGCCATGTTATCGAATACTGTCATATGAGGATACAGAGCGTAGTTCTGGAATACCATTGCGATATCTCTGTCCTTAGGCTCAACATCGTTCATAACTTTTCCATCGATGATTAATTCTCCGGAAGAAATCTCCTCAAGACCTGCGATCATACGAAGTGTTGTAGACTTACCACATCCAGATGGTCCTACGAAGATGATGAATTCCTTATCTTCAACATCAAGGTTGAAATCTTTAACTGCCTCAAAACCATTTGAGTATACTTTGCATACATTCTTTAATGATAAACTTGCCATTTTTGAAAAACCTCCTAAGTAGTTCTCTTTTCTTTGTTTGTCCGTGTGGACTTCTTATATTGTTATCATACAGAACAATCTCCAAAAAAGCCACCGTCAAACCGCCAAATATTTTCCAAACATATTGGCAGATTGACGAACCCTGTCATAAGGAGGGACCCACGTAAGTGGAAACTCCCTTATGACCTACGCAGATGCTCCTTGCAAACTACAGTTTTGAATATCCAAATCCATTCACCATAGCTTCTATCTTATGTCCCTTCTTGCAGAATGGACAATCATGTGCACTATATGCCTCATATCCGGTCACATCATTCTTGTCAAACAAAGCTTCCACCTGCACCCCATCTACAGAATCAATGGTTGAGAATACCGATGCAACCCACTCTACAGTTCCGCCATAATAACGAATGCACTCAAGGCTGCGGCGGATTGTCTCACCGGTAGTCGTTGTAGCAAGTAACAATACTACATGCTTTCCTGCAATTGCACCTTTGTTGTTATCACGGAACAGCATCTGATTGTTATTGTTGATCTCCGGCGATACCACATATGTAGTTTCATGGCGGTTTGTAGAAAAGAAAACACCGTTTTTAAACTCCTAGCTTAAAAATGCACCAATCACTTCGGTGCCATCCATACATACGATCGTATCCACATATTCTGTCTTCGGCATTCTTGAATACAATACCTTTGCAGCTTCCTTTGCCTCTCCGGCACGTGTCTTTACACTTGTCACATCCACATAATAGTTGATATGTGAGTGGCTTGTTGCAAAATGTCCCGGAATAGCATGCAATGCAAGCATATTGCTCTCTTTTGAATAAAATTTCACCATACGATTCTCCATAATAATTACCTCCTTATGTCTTTACGCTTTTCCTGTACTACCGAATCCACCTCGGTCTGCACCTGCGAGATGTTCTACTTCTTCAAAATTAATCTTCGGCTGATTTTCCATAATACGGAACTGTGCGATGCGGTCATTCACATGAATCACTGTGTCTCTTGTCGCATAGACAGGCATACGCCACATGTCATTGTCACCACAATATGAGCCATCCACAACGCCCATACTATTCGTCTGTAAAAGCCCCCAAGTCTTAAACGTAGAACTTCTTGGCACAAGATGTGCCTCATATCCTTTCGGAAGTTCCATTGCAACACCTAATGGAATCAATGCGAAGTCTCCCGCATGAAGTTCCACTTCCTCCGATGCACGCAGATCGATCCAGTCGGATTTTCCATCGATATAATCGAGTTTTTCAATATCATCTGTAAAATATTTTATCTTAATTGTTTCCATTTGTCTATGACTCCCACTCTAATTCTGTATGTTCCGGCCGTTTCTCACGAATCATAAGATCCATCACCGCACTCTTTGCAGATTTGTTCTCAAACAGCACTTTGTTCACTTCTTCAATGATCGGAAGTTCTACATGATACTTCTCTGCGAGCATAAGGGCGGCTTTTGCAGAATAGATTCCCTCAACAACCATCTTGACTTCATCTGTAGCCTGCTGCATCGTATATCCCTGTCCCATGAGCATACCCGCTTTTCGGTTACGGCTGTGTTTGCTCTCACAAGTTACGATCAGATCGCCGATTCCCGTCAGTCCACACAAAGTCTCTGTATGTGCGCCCATTGCAACTGCAAGGCGGGCAATCTCTGTTATTCCTCTTGTGATCAGAGCTGCTTTCGTATTGTCTCCATAGCCAAGGCCATCTGCCATACCAGCAGCAAGCGCAATCACGTTTTTCAGTGAACCGCCCAGTTCCATGCCAAGCATATCCGGACTTGTATACACACGAAATACATCATTCATAAACAAATCCTGCACGCGTTCCGCTGTGGCTTTTGTCTTTGCTCCTGCCACTACCGTTGTCGGAAGTCCGATTCCAACCTCCTCCGCGTGGGAAGGTCCGCACATGACAGCAACATCTGCACATGGAATCTCCTGTTCCACAACATCAGAAATTGTCATAAGTGTACTCTCTTCAATGCCTTTTGCCACACATACGATGATCTGTCTGTCTGTCACGTATGGTGCCATGCTCTTTGCTGTACTTCTGGTAAACACGGAAGGAACAGCAAGTACCAGCACATCTTTTCCCTGAATCGTTTCTTTCAGATCTGTTGTAAATATGATATCCTCCGGTAATTTGACACCAGGAAGTTTATCCACA
>URYB01000180.1 GCA_900552085.1 uncultured Lachnobacterium sp. | reverse complement strand
CAACAGGTCGATGTCGTGATTTCTCTTCTTTCCGAAATCAATGATGAATATAAGGCAGGAGCCTATACACTGGATGAAGCAAAAAAAATTGCTGCAGACGAAGTTCGCCAGATGCGCTACGGCGATGCGGGATATTTTTGGATTGATCAATCCGACGGAACAAATGTCGTGCTGCTCGGAAGTGATACCGAAGGAACCAACCGTATGGAAACACAGGATGCGGACGGTTATCAAATGGTAAAAGAAATCATCCGCGTTGCTGTCGAAGATGGTGGCGGCTATACAGATTATGTATTTCCAAAAGAAGGGGAAACGGAACCGTCTCCAAAGCGTTCCTACAGTGAATATTTTGAGCCTTTTGACTGGGTTGTCGGCACCGGAAACTATACCGACTATATTGATACCGCAATTGCCGCACAGGATGAAGAATTTTCAAGTTATGCCATTAAAAAAGCTGCCACAATGATTGTAGCCTGCGTTGCCATGCTTATTGCAATGATCTCCAGAGATATTACCAAGTCATTAAAGAAGATCAAAGATCAATTTGATATCATTGCCGGCGGAAACTTCGCCAGAAAAATGCAAAAGCCTATGCTCAAACGCAAAGATGACTTTGGACAGCTTGCAAATGAACTGGAAAAAATGCGGGAATCCGTGCGAAGCCTGCTTGCCCAGGTAAAAATTGAAGCGGCAAATATTGATACAGTCGTAGAATCGATCAACAGTCATGTATTCAATTTGAATGGGGAAATTGAAGATGTCTCTGCCACCACAGAACAACTTGCTGCCAGCACACAGGAAACAGCTGCTTCTGCGGAACAGATCAACGGTATGACACAACAGATTGAAGAAGCAGCCCGTGAAATCGCCATTCGTGCGCAGGATGGTGCAACCGAAGCGGAAGAAATCCATCAGCGTGCCACCCAGACCAAAGACGAGACCGTTGCAAACCGTATGAAAGTAAAGCAAATGCTCTCTGAGATCCGGCAAGGCCTCGAAAAAGCACTTGAAGATGCCAAGGTTGTAGAACAAATTGGTGTACTTGCAGATTCCATTCTTGCAATCACCGGTCAGACAAATCTGCTCGCACTGAACGCTTCCATTGAAGCCGCACGTGCCGGAGAGGCCGGAAAGGGCTTTGCAGTCGTAGCCGAAGAAATCCGTGTACTTGCAGAGCAGTCCAAGGATGCCGTTGCAAATATCCAGGCTGTCACAGAAAATGTAAATCATGCTGTAAGAAATCTTACCAGTGACTCCAACCGTCTGCTGGATTTTGTTGACACTGATATTGTAGAAAGTTTCAACAATTTTGAAAAAATGGCCGATGATTACAATCTGGATGCTGCAAAGATCAATGATCTTGTTTCCGATTTCAGTGCTACCTCCGAGGAGCTGGTTGCCTCTATCACGAATATCACACAGGCAATCGACGGAATTTCTTCCGCTTCCAACGACAGTGCTGCCGGAACCACAAACATTGCACAAAAAACCGTATCCTTTGCCAGTGGATCTGCAGAAGTAATGAAAGGTGCAAAAGATGCGGAAAGTTCAGTCGAAGAGCTGCGGAAAAACGTAAATAATTTTATTATAGAAGAAAATGTATCAGAAGCTTAATCTTTTCCACGAAATAAAGAGTGCGCATCTTTGCAAGCTTGCTTTTGCTGTATGGCAAAAAAGGCGATCTGTCACCTCATGTGACTGGTCGCTTTTTTCTTCCTGTAAGAAATGCTGCAATTGCTGCTGTCACCGGAACCGTCAGCACAACACCAAGACTTCCGGAAAGCCCCTGCATAATTTCGATACCTAATACATAGGCAAAAATCAATGTATTTGTCATCGTTCCCATCATATCCCGGCCAACACGGATTCCTGACACGAACAATTCTCTTGCACTCAGTTGCGGATTGCGGTCATGTAACTCCTGTATCGTAGACGCGATGGACATTCCCACATCCATCGTTGCTCCGAGTGCCGAGATAATGATTCCGGAGAATAGCAACTGGCCGATACGAATCTGACTGTTTTGTGCAATATAATTCAGCGTTTCAATGTCGGTAACATTATATCCTGTGATTCCGGCTGCTTTTCCAAATAATATGGCTGCTACTGCCGCAATGACAACGCCTGCGGTCGTTCCAACAATTGCAGAAGCCGTCTTTGTGCTCACACCTCCCAGAAGTCCAAGTGTAAGCAACGTGGATAAAAACGCAATGATAATGGTGATCAGTATCGGTGACGCACCTTTATAGATCAGAGGGAACATGAGGTATACAATGCAGACAAACGTAAATACAAGACTTGCAATTGCCTTGATTCCCTTTTTCCCACCAATCACGCACACGACGCCTGCAAATAAAATCGCAAATAAATAAATCGCCATCGTCCGGTCCTGACTGTAAACGGTTACAATCGCGTTGTCACCGGTCTGGCTTACGATCACAATAACACGGCTTCCCACTTCACAGTCTGCTCCAAAAAGCGAACCGCTCGGGTTCACTGCATCGCAATCTTCTCCTGCCAATTTTCCTGTTTTTATATGAACACGGACTTCCTGCGTTCCATACCGGTTCCCGTCCTCCGCAAGATTGTCCTTTGTTATTTCCGTTACAATAGCCTTTTCATAGGATTGCCCTGTCGTTGAGACAAGCGGTGTTTTTTCAACCTGATTTATTTTTACCAAAAAGAGCAGGAATCCTACAATACATAGGATTCCCACGAAGCATTTCTTCCAATTAAACTTCATTTATACTACCTTCTATTTCTTAGCAGTTTTCTTTGCTGTTACCTGAATGGTAACTTTCTTTGTTGCTGCCTGATACTCGCTGGTTGCTGCCGCAGAAACTGTGATGACTGCCTTGCCTTTTCCTTTGATGGTTACTTTTCCGTTTTTATCAACGGTTGCAACTTTCGTGTTTGAGCTCTTGTAAGTCAGCTTTGTATTTGCTTTTGCATTGAGCTTGAAGGCTTTGGAAGCAGTTGTTTTCTTATAGGTTGTTGTTCCTGTAATCTTCTGTGCCTCTGCTTTTTTCACAATTTTATAAGAGGAAGAACCTTCCAGTTCCTGTCTGGTCGAAGCATCGTATGTCTTTACAGAAAAGCTATTGTCTGTCACCGTAACCACTGAGTAGGATGGTGTCCATGTCTGGCTTCTCTCCGAAATATAATCCTGCTTGCTTGCGATCAGGTTATAGAATTTGGAACCTGTTGCAGAATTGGCTTCTAAGTATACCGTTCCTTTTGGATTTACAACGGTGCCGCTTTCGGTATCATCTACAATCTGGTAGCAGTTATTCTGTGTAATATAATCCGCAGATTTCATATCCACATCTTTTCCATATGCAGTATGATCCTTGCCGTCACCCTGTAACTGATAAGTTCTGGAATATGTATGATCATGTCCCTGTAATACCACATCAATGTCATATTTATCCATCAATGGTGTAAGCTGTGTACGAAGTACCATACCATCCGAATCTGAATGGTCATAACCAGAACCGAAAATATCCTGATGGAATACTACGATTCTCCATTTTGCATCTTTGTTCTCAGAGATTGCCTTTTTCATAACGTTCTCGTGTGTTGCGCAGTTGTAATTGTTTGTATCAAGTACTATAAAAAGTACATTTCCATAGCTGTAATAGTAATCCGTTCCTGCATCTGTCTGTCCCTGGATGTAATTTGCATCACTGCTTGAAAAAGCATTTGGATTGTTAAAATGCAAAGAATACTGATTGGAAACCGAATCATGATTACCAATCGTAGTTGCTACCGGAAGAGATGTTAACGCATCTGCTCCAAGGTAAGCCGCATACTCTCTCTCTTTCTTACCAGCATTTACCTGATCACCTGCAGATACGATAAACCCCACATCGGAATGATCTTTTACAGCGTCATTTAATATATTGTTCCAGTTGTATCCGTCATTTCTTGCAGCGAGATTGTCAGCTGCGGTAGAAGAAACTTCATTTCCTGCAGACACCATCTTCTCCTGCTCGGTACTTGTCTGATTCTTGGAAGCTCCAATCTGTGGATCACCTACATACAGGAACGAAAATTCCGAGAATGATTTTGTTGTGTAAGCCTCTGTATCCTGCCATTTTCCATTCTGCATTACCTGATAATAATAATTGGTATCTTCCTTGAGATTTTTTACAATTACTTTATTGGAATAATATTTTACGCCCTCAATCGTAACGGCTTCGGTCTGTGTTCCCTCGAACTCGGTTGCACCATCCATATTCTGTTTTGTAGCAACACGAACCTACGGAGTCTCTACTGTGTGGCTGTACCATGCATAATTTAATTGTGTTTCATCTGCTCCCGGAGTCAGAGAGACATGCTCATAATTGCTGCTGTAAGCTGCCCAGTTATTCTTCCACTGCTCCCACTTTGTTGCAGACGCAGAAGCATCATTCCAATGTTCAGTTGCTGCTACAACCTTTGCTGGAATTCCTGCTGCACACATACCAATTAATACGGCGGATGATAAAGCGCCCGCTGTCACACGTAATACATTTTTCTCATCATCTTATTATATCTCCTTATAATTTTCATAACTTTGCTTGTTCCTGTGTAGGTTTTGTAATCACTTGCACAGTATTCATGTACATGTTTGACTTTATCATAAAAGAGACTTGTAAGATGCACTATCCTGTTTTGATAAGATATATGTAAAAAGAAGACGGGATTTTCCCGCCTTCTTCGTTTCCAATTCTATGACATACCATTTACGGTCTTGTATTTGTAGAGCATTTCTGCATGATTCTGCTCCTCGATCTGAATATCCGCAAACAGCTTGCGCACATCCGGATCTCCGAAAGCATACACATCCGAATTGTATTCGCCGGATACCAGTTTTTCTGTACCAATACAGTCTGTCGCAAGAAAACAGTCTGTTTTCTTATCCTCCGGATTGGTCATGGAATCATAGGTAGCCTTCGGCTGATACTGGGCACCGTCTTCATCATTACAATTGCATGATGGAACTGTACCGTTCAATACTTTCCCCAAAGAATCGTAATGTCTCTGTTCCGCTTTTTCCAATCTGCCAAACAGATCCTGAAGCACCGGGTCTTTTGCCTCCTGCCCGTATCTTTTATACTTTTCTGCAAAACTCTGCTCCTGTGTACGCAGATCTTCGATGGTTGCTCTTTCTTTTTCTGTTAAAACCATATCACACCTCTTTCTACATGCTCAAATGTCATTTTACAGAGGTAGTATGGCCATCTCTTCTTTTTTTATTCCATTTCTTTGTCCAGATTTGCCGCATAAATATCTGCCACTTCCGTGAGTGATATGTATGCTCCCGGATCGATCTCGTGGATGATTTCTGTCATCCGTCCTACCTGAAAACGGTTGACGACAAAATAAAGCATCGTTTTCTTCGAATCCGAATAATACCCTTTTGCATCAATGATCGTTATTCCATTTTCAAAAGCCTCGGACAAAGCAGCACACACCGGCTTCGGCTTCGTTGTAATGATGCTCGCTGCCTTCGACCGGTCAAAACCTTCTATAATAAAGTCAACCGTCTTGAGAGCTGCCGCATAGGTCACAATTGAATACAACGGTAAAATCCAGCTTTGAATCGCAAATCCGCATATCACATAGAGGATCACATTGTAGATCATCACAAATGTACCTACCGTAATTCCAAGCTTCTTTGCAAAAATAATGGCAAGCACTTCGATGCCGTCCATTGCACCACCTGCACGAATGGCAAGGCCACTTCCAATACCGGAAATAATACCGCCGAAAATCGCACACAGAAATAAATCCGATCC